>NZ_JAUBRI010000180.1:0-1586 GCF_036701795.1 Microcoleus sp. N9_A1 | reverse complement strand
TTCTGCTAGTTCCTCCAATTCGCGGTAATTGCCTTGACTTTTGAGGATCAAGTCGGCGATGTGCACGTCAAGTCCCACAATTTCGGCTTTGATTTCAGGTCGAACTGGAGGCAAGTCGGAATGCCTGTAAGTGAAGGTATTGTGCATGATGGTTTGTTTTTGAAAACTAGGATGAGTCCGACACTTGGTCGGATCTACCCGGCAAGGTAATAGCTTCTTGTTGACTTTTTAACTTTTTAGCAAACCCTCTTCTAGTGGGATTGGCTTTGGCGTGAGCTTCAGCCCGATCACAAATTTCCTCTTTTTCGGCCGTCAATTCCGTCCCTTCCTCCTCTGGCGGTTCCTCCTCTGGTGGTTCGGTGCCGCCGATCAGCGTTTCGAGATACTTAGAAACTGCCATGCCCGCTGCTGCGGCTTTCTGTTGCAGCAGTTTGTAGGCTTTACCGCTGACCCTGACTTGCTTGGCTCTGTCCTCTGGGTTCTCGTCCAGGGCTTCTTGGATTTTGGCGGCGGTGATTAGCGGCGGGGGGAAGCCGTCAATGACTGTCTGCCATTTGTCTTGGAGCTCGGATTCACCGTACTCATCAACTTTGGCAAATTTGAGCAGCGGTAGCGCTTGGGCTACAGAAGTGGGGAGAATTTTGAATTTGGATTTGATGAGCCGCAGGCAGATTTGAGCGGCTTGGATAATCTTCTTACAGTAAAAGTGCGATCGCCCTAATGCTCGATTGCAGTATTCGGCAAAGTCCTGGTATTGCCGTTTATACAAACGATAACGCTGTACAGCGTCAAGCATGATTCCTTGCCGCACGTAGTCGAGAAAGCTGCGCTTGATTCTCTGGGTGAGGACGGCAATGTCGTTATGCGGTACTTCGTGGGAAATCTCGGATTCAAAGTCTAGGAGCGGTTGAAATTCTGTCTCTGGGGGTTCCCAGAAAATATCGTTAAAATCGGCGGCAAGTTCCATCAGAAATAAGGGGTAATAGTGTCGTCTTCGCTTACGAGATAAGTGGGCAGTCAGTAATCGTCATCGTCATCGTCATCGTCTTGATTCCACCAAGTTCTGTCCTCGTCATCGTCCGATGTATCGCATTCTCCAAATCCCAATTCGGCGCTATCGTCTGCTACATATCCGGCAAGAGGATCGCTTTCTGTTCCGGCAGCAGGTGAGTGATCGGCTCTAGTTGCGGCGAAATTTTCGACCGTCAGCATGACTGGATCGACTCCGTGAGCCGTGAGAAATTCTGCGAAGTTATTCCAAATTTCCTCTGCTTTAGCTAATTCGGCTTTCTTGGATCGGATGCTGGCAGTAATGGTTTCTAAGAATGCCGTTTCTCTTGCCAATTTGCCTTTAATGTCATGCCATTTGTCGGGCAATTCAAGTTCTTGAGCAACTCGATCGCGAAGAATGTTAAGGCTTTCTGATGCGTCTTCCCAATCTTCTAAGTCCGCCTCTAGCCAGACTTTACAGTTTTCGTAGTTGCCCAAGTTTTTGGTGTATCCAAAACCAATTCGAGTAATTCTCATGATGATTAAAACTAGATTTGACACGGTTGTGAAAGGAGCGATCGCCCTAACGTCTCTCA
>NZ_JAUBRI010000179.1:0-1590 GCF_036701795.1 Microcoleus sp. N9_A1 | reverse complement strand
CAACCGTGTCTGCGGTTCTATAGCCTGCGGTCTACGGTTTGAGCGCCTGACTCTTTTAAGATACAAGGGGCGGGTTTTACCGAAAATCTGTGATGACATTCATAATATAAATAAACCCGCCCCCCACAACCAAAGAAGGAGGAGGGCGGGTTTATTTATCTCTTTAATTACCCGAAATATCTTTCGTGAAACCCGCCCCTACAAGTAATATATATTGTTTTTCACACAAAACAGTAATCCCGCCACCTGGGTAGCGGGATTGATAGGTTGCAGTTTAGCTAGTTTTGAACTCAGCTAGAGCTACAATTAGCTCGCTGCTGAATTAGCTCATGTTAGCCATTTCTTGCTGCATCGTGCTTTTGGCTGCTTTAAATTTAGTAGCCATTTGTTCCATTTGTGCTTCGCTCAGGTTGCGGCGAATTTGAGGGAACATATCGCCTTCTTCTTGCTTGACGTGATCCTGAACCGCTGTTTTGAGCTGTTTGATTTGAGCTTTGAAATCAGAAGAACTGGGGTTCATAGCCTTGATTTTGGCGAGCATTTGCTTCATTTCTGCTTGCTCGTCGTACAGTTCTTGGGTATCAGTGTAGTAGCTGCGAACTGCGGGATAAACAATTTGTTCTTCGGCTTCTGCGTGAACGCTGAGGTCTTTGTAAATTTGACCGAAGAATTCTTGCAATTTTTTCGGATCGTCGGTTTTTTCGATTTCCATAAATAGGGTATCGACTTTGCGGTGATCCATTGTGATGATTTCGACGATGTTCATCTCATCTTTGGTGCGGGTGACAGCACCGCCGATGATGCCGGTCATGGCTGCCATTGCATCTTGCACGCGAGCCCAAACGCCTTGGTCGGGGTCTTTGCCGGTCAGTTCGCGCACGCCTAAAATTTCGAGAACTCCTTTGAGTTGTTCTTGGTGAGCGCGGTTCTCAAAGTTAACGGTGTTGAGGGGGGTAATGGCTGCTTCGATGTCGGCGCCGACTACTTGAGCGGCTTTATGAATTAACAAGCCGGCCATTGTTTGTTGGTGTTTGAGCAGTTCGTGCTGACCGACTTTTTCAAACATTGTGAGTTCAGAACCTTTCATTAGTTTCTGAACTGCTTCGATCATTTTTGTGGTGGTTTCTTTGGGCTCGGATTGAATGCCATATTGGATGATGGTTGTTTCCAATACGCCCAAGTTTTTGCGATCGTCCTCAAGCATATCCCGGAAGCGCTGGGCTAGTTCGGAGTCGTTGCAGGAATTGATGAACAATTGCTCGTTGGCGATCAACAAGTTTTGCAGCGCTTTCATGTCTGCTAATTTAGTCGCGATCGCTTGACGCTTGGTATCTTCTAAGGTAGCTACCATCTGTCGTGTCTCCTCTGGATGTCTTTAGTGTTCTTATATTTCTTAATTTATTGAAATATTCTGATAACATCCTCTTTCTCCCGACTGATTCATTAATATCCCGCGCAACCTATTGACTTTTGAGCAAAAAAAGGGTAAGTACTTGAGACTGCTTGAAAAAAATGGCTCTTCTGTACTTATCGCTGCTCAAATATTAGTTAAGTGTTGATAAGAATTGTGCTACCAGAATAAATTATGAA
>NZ_JAUBRI010000178.1:0-1613 GCF_036701795.1 Microcoleus sp. N9_A1 | reverse complement strand
ACCTAATTATCAACAAGGCATAAGAGCTATGAGGCTTATTCTATCAGCGTTATAGGTGACTTGTCGCCCCGACAGCCCACGCCCTCTTCTGTCTTTATGATTTTCTGACCTGAATTCTTCCAAGGCTTTAACCATTACTTTTAAAGTTTCAATTTTGACACCAAATCTACGTTTAAATTGATGAGATGTCTCTCTTTAGATAAGATTGATTTTTCATGATTTACTGATTGTGCAACAACCAATATAAGTTTCTAGTATCTTATCCTGTTTCTAGCAAGGCAAGAGTAAAAATAAGTTAAGAGTTGGGATTCAATCCAGTAAAGCAAAACTTTCCATTAATTATATCATAAAATTATTTTGCAAGAGGTCTATTGGGCAACACGTCAGTCGAGTTAAATTGATATTAGCAGATTGCCAAGGTAGTATATTCTCGACGACTAAATCCCTAGCCAGCCCAAGTTGCCAACTCATCAATGGCATTAAATCGCTCCAGCGCTCCGATTGTTCGGGAGTTCTCAAGTTAGGTAATGTCCAATGTAATCGTTGCTTGGCAAATCTCTACCAATGATCCACTCCAAAACGTCGTAAATACTTAAACCAGACTGTTTCGCTTAGGGAGAGTTCGTTCTCCCACCCAAGCCAACCACAAGGGTGGAAACGGCTGACCGTTTGACATGGGATTCATTCTTAAGGGCCAGGATTAAATTTACTCGATGTCCAGGCGCACGATAAAAATGTAAGTCAAGCCATTGACTGACTCGAACTTGTCCCAACTGCGGATGTTCGTCAATTTCAATCACAGCATCGGCTTCGAGCCATGTGGTTGGGTCATTGAGCCTCATTTTTGGTCCATGTTTTCGTGGTCTGCCACGACCACTATAGGCTGGTGGTGCTGACCACAAGCAGGCATTGCTTCGGACTCGCATTAAGCAATCAGCTTGAATGGAGGCTTGAGCCAATACCCAACTTGCATTGCCATATTCTCTCTATAAAACTGCTAAGACTGGATTGATGCTCTGTTCACAAACAAGTTTGAGTTGGGAAGCTGCTTTTTCTATTGGTGAAGACCAACTACTAATTCGTTCATGTAGTAGGGGTAATGCCCAACTTCCTTGTGCTTCGGGTATCCAGGCAATTGTACTGTACCCCTGTCCAATAATGACGCCCTCCTGATATTCATGGGTTCTGTCTTTTAATGTTTTAGCCTCTGGTCTCCCCCATGCCCGCGCGTGTCAATTGCGACTAAAACGTGTTCCGTTGCGGGTACTTGCTGTTCTAATTGCTGGAGATACAACATCATTAGTTTTTTCCGTTCAGGTCTACAGTCTTGCAATGCTTCGTAGACGCTTGACCATTGACGACTGAATAATGGACTGAGCGAAAATTCCGCCAAACAAGCCGCATTCCTTGTTGTCATTACTGCATCCATCAGCTCGAATGTGGCATCTTTCGCTCGCACCAATAACTCGTATGCTGCTTGACGAAAGTCCTTTAATCGTTCACTGTTCATTTAAGGAGTGGATAGGTTTTATTTTTGGTAGTGCCCTGAAGGAAAGGATCAAGATGATCAAACAAAACCGTATTCAAAAAAAAGTAGGCATCTAAAGTTGTAA
>NZ_JAUBRI010000001.1:122199-226018 GCF_036701795.1 Microcoleus sp. N9_A1 | reverse complement strand
CGAAAAATCTTCTCTTCATCCCTTGGGCTTGTCTTGGCAACTAGATTAACTGTTACCCCTACTTATTGAGCCGATACGATTTTCCCTTCATACTCAGCTTTGTATTTAAGCATTGTGAGAAACATCCCCCAGCCAACATCGCTGATTGCCTTGGCTAGATTATGATTCCGTACCATACCTTTGATGTTGAGATTTTCCACTGCAATAACTTGGTTTTCGTTTACTACCTTGCGGGATAGTTTGTGCAGAAAATCTTCACCACATTGGGCAATTTTAGAGTAAACTTTTGCCACTTTCAATCTGGCTTTATTCCGGTTGTTGCTACCTTTCTTTTTATGGGATAGCTTTTGTTGTTTCCGTTTGAGGTTTCTTTGATGCTTGACAAAGAATCTAGGATTATCAAACTTTGAGCCATCACTGGTAATTACAAAGTGAGTTAATCCCACATCAAGCCCAACTGTTTTATTAATTGGTACTGATTCGGCTTGATCTTTACCATCATCAATTAAAACGGAAACAAAGTATTTACCGTCAGGGTTGCGAGATACTGTGACAGTTTTAATAGCTCCATCAAAAATTCTATGCAGTTTGCAATGCACCAAACCAATTTTAGGTAGATTGATGTAGTCATTTTCAAACTTGACATTTAGGGGATAGCTAATCGACTGTCTGCCATGCTTAGATTTGAATTTAGGCGGCATGGCACGCTTATCAAAAAAGTTTTTGTAGGCTGTCGATAAATTCAATGCCACGACTTGCAAGCATTGAGAATAAGGATCTTTTAGCCATTCATATTCTTTCTTGAGATTAGGTAGCAATCCCTGTATGTACCCTCTAGACAATTCCTTACCAGTATTCTTATATGTCTCTTGACAAAGGTTTAACGCATAATTCCAGAACCATCGCGCACAGCCAAAAGACTTCGCAAGCAAGGTTTCCTGCTCACTCGTTGGATAGATTCTGTACTTGTACGCCTTATACATTTATCAAGATTGTAGGATACTGATAAGCTGATTATTGCATACACAACTACTATATTGACTCGCTGTCGCTCAATTTATTTTCTGGTTCGTTTTCATCCCGTCGCTCACCCTTGTAAACGGGTATAGCGCGGGACTTCCCACTCACGTTAGTTAAATCTTAACCGCAGATGAATGCAGATTCATAACATCATCTGCGGTTAAAATCGGGAGCATCTCAATGAAAGCAGCCAAGCTAGAAATTGGAGTTAGGAGCCAGAAGCCAGGAGGAAATAGTCAGAAGGAAGGAGTCAGAAGAAGTGTTTTTACAAATATGAGATGCTCCCTTAAAATATTCCTCAAGATACAGGAAAATAAACAACAAGCATCGAAATATTTGGGTGAGTCCGGGCGATCGCTTCCGGTTCTTTGAGAGTTCCCGGTTTTTCCCACAAATTCTGGTGAGAAATTGTTGTTAAAATCAGCAAATCGTGTTCTAACAAATTCTGCGAAACTAGCTTGATAAAATTGCCCCGCACCCGATTTACTGGTATCTCAGAAAGAATTTCCACCTCCGCCGCACTTTTGTTGCTTTGTTCCCGTTTTGTCGCCACCAACAACACTTGCAAAGTCGCCTTGAGTTCGTCGGCCAAACTCTTAGCAATATCCACGGTTTCCTGAAATCCAAACCGAGTCAACTCGCTGTCAGTTACCGCCAAAATAATTCTGGCTGTATTCTGGATAGGATCGGGAAATCGAGCAATCAGTACGGGTACGGGCGATCGCCTCACTATATTGTCAATGATGCTGCCAAAAAAATTGTCGCGAGTCGTGGAAAATCCCTTCCAACCGCAAACTATTAAACTAGCCTCGCGTTCGGTTGCACTCCGCAGAATTCCGCGATCGATCGCATCATCTATCCTCGCGATCGGTTCCACCGCACAAGCCGCAGCATGGGCCACAGTTTCCGCAGCCGTCAAAAGTTGAGTTTGCTGCATTTTATCTGCAGGTGAAATTGCTTCCCCGCGATCGGACAAAATATGCAGCGGCAGCAAAGTTCCCTGAGATGTTTTTGCTAAAATCAAAGCCAAACGCAGCAAATTATCTTCCGTATTCGGGTTAGCAACAGGCACTAAAACTCGATCTCCCCATGAATGCTTTCCCGAAGTAGCAGCCGGCAAACTCGACTCCGGCTGCTGCATTTCTTGACCCCACCGAGATACAATCCAAGGAGAAGCCACACAAGTTACTAAAATCATGGCAATGATGCCGTTCACCGTTACGCGATCGACCAATTTAATCTCAAAAGCAACCGTAATTGCAGCCAAAGTAGAAGCAGCTTGAGCAGCAGAAAGACCGAACATTACCATAATGTTTGGAAACTTAAAACCAAATATTTTCCCCGGTATCCAAGCTGCCAAAAACTTGCTCCCCAATTCTGCTAAAATCATCACCCCCGCCACCAACAAAGACTGCGGCTGCTTCACCAAAATTAGCGGGTCAATTAACATCCCCACAGAAATCAGAAAAAACGGCACAAACAGCGTATTCCCAATAAACTCAATCCGATTCATCAGCGGACTCATTTTGGGGATGATTTGAGTAATGGCAATTCCCGATAAAAACGCACCAATAATTGCCTCAATCTCAATCATTTCGGCTGCGTAAGAAACTAGAAATAGGGTAGCCAATACAAATATAAATTCGGCATTTTCGTCGTGTCCGAATTTCTTAAAAAACCAGCGACCGATTTTGGGGACTCCCCACAAAGTAGCAAAAGTGTAGATAGCAAGAGATGGAATGAGAACCAGCCAAAAATCTAGAGTGAGATTTCCTTTGTAAGCTTTGACAACAATTGCCAGCACCAACAGTCCCAACACATTCGTAATTAAAGTCCCGCCCAAAGTCGTAGTAATAGTCTGAGTTCGCATCAATCCCAATTTTGTGAGAATTGGTAGGGCTAAAAGCGTGTGCGTAGCGAAACAAGAAGCGACTAAAATTGCAGCCAGCCAGCTATATCCCAACAGCAGCATCGCTCCCGTGCCCAATATCATCGGCAAGGAAAAAGTAGCCAGCCCAAATATAACAGCTTTGTCTGCATTGAGTTTGAGGTCATCGAGGCTAGTTTCTAGTCCCGCTAGGAACATCAAAAATAGCAATCCTACAGTACCTAACAAAACAATAGTAGCGTCCCGTTGCAGCAAATTGAGACCGTTGGGCCCGACAATTACGCCGGCAATAATTAAACCGACGATTCCCGGCAGCCGCAAGCGCTCAAATAACAGCGGTGCGAGTAGCATGATTGCTAAAAGAACTAGGAAAACGGGAACAGGGGCGGTAATTGGCCCGGAAGTTAACATGAATTTTTTACCCTACATATTGGCAGCGAACTGGTACCACTTTTAAAATAAAACCCTCAAAATATCTATCAATCTAAAGAGGTATTCTCAATATTTTACAGCGTAATTGGTAATAAGTTGGACTGGGCGGGAAAAACCGGGTTTATTGGTAAAATACGGGTTTGATGACGAGAAATTTCTGAAAAAAACCTGGTTTCTAGTTCCCCGCACACAAGTCCTGATTTGGAATAATACCCATAAAAAAGGGAAACGTGCTTTTATCCCTTACCTTTCTCTATTTAAAATCTAACACCGGGAAAGGTTTCGCCGCTTCCATCTGCGCCGCTAAAGCAATTAAAGTTGCTTCCGCTGCGGGCCGCCCGATAATTTGAATACCCACGGGTAAACCGTTGTTATCTAAAATAGCAGGAAGTGCGATCGCAGGCAAACCGCTAGCATTAAATGGCGGACAAGGAGCAACCCAATTAATAATCCGCTGCAAAGTTTCCTCACAACTCAAATCCGCCCACTCTCCAACCCGGATTGGCGAGTGCATATAAGTGGGCAAAACTAAGACATCAAATTTTTCAAAGAATCCCACAATCCGCCGTGAAATAACCTGCATTTGATTCACCGCCCGCAAATATTCCCCAGCCGAAACTGTTCTTTCCAACAGCCAGCGATTCATCGGTTCCAAAACTTTGCTGGGAATGCCGCTTGCACCCGCCCCAGACTGCCAAATGACTGTAAAGGGTTCGATTAAACCCGTAAAATCGGGGCATCCCGGTTCGACATCGTGACCCAAATCTGCCAATAATTTTACGGTATCAAGTACCGCTTGCTGACACACAGGCGCTGCCTCACCCACGGGAGCAATATTGGTAGAAAAAGCAATTCGCAGCTTGCCCAATTTTTCACTGGCAGCCTTTAGAAACGTGGGATTTTGGTCTGGTAGCCAGTACGGATCGCCGGTTGTGTACCCTGACATCACGTCTAAAAGTGCGGCCGCGTCAGCTACGGTACGCGCTAGAGGGCCGTTGGTAGAAATTCCGCTCAGGTAATCTCCGACAGGTGCCCAGGAAACTCGCCCCCGCGAGGGTTTAATGCCGACTAAACCGCAGGCGGAAGCTGGGCCTCGGATCGAACCGCCGCCGTCTGAACCTTGGGCGATCGCGCATAAACCGGCCGCTACAGCCGCTGCTGAGCCGCCGCTGGAACCTCCGGGCGTGTAGCCTAAATTCCAGGGATTGCGGGCGGGCCGGAAACCTGGGGGCTCGGTGTAAGGCAATGAGCCGATTTGAGAGGTTGCTGTTTTGCCCAGAATGTTAAATCCGGCTGCTTTGATTCGCCAGACTACTGACTCGTTGTAGGGAGATATGTTACTGTGCAACGCCTGAACTCCATAAGTACAGGGAATGTCGGCAACTGGTGTCAAGTCTTTGATGCCGATCGGCACTCCGAAAAATGGCGGCAATTCCTCTGACTTGTTTAAGCCTGCTAGGTGTTCGGTTTGCGCTGTCGCTAGTTCGATCGCCCGATCAGCCGTTACTGTAAAATAACTACCAAGCTGATGGTTTAATCGATCGATCCGTTCCAAGTACAGATTGACAATTTCTAGAGGCGATACTTCCCGATCACGGATAGACTTCGCTAATTCTAGGGCTGGAGTAAAAGCCTGATCGACAGAATTCATCCGTTTAACTCCTTAATAGTTGGGCAAAGTATAATTTAATGCTGTTGAGTTGCGGCAAACTCTTGTCCTTAAGAAATTTATCCAAAAAAGTCAAAAATCCATATTTGATCATATATCGAGAGTGATGGCATCCTCCAATTGGCAGAATATTTCCTTAGTAGTGCAGCACTACGACCCCCTCTTGGGATAGACTGAGAACAACAGTTAAGCTTTTGTGCAAGAGACGCTCTTCGGGCGATCGGCATTGTTCAACTCCCACAAATCATCTGTTCGAGTCAGCCTTCTCACCAACTTAAGGTAGCGCATATGACACAACAGCATCCGCCAGCTCCTCGCCCGCCCGTACCCGGAGCCCCCCCACCACCAGGAATGCCCCGCCCTCCTGCTCCCGGAATGCCCCCCAGAGCAGCAGGAATGCCACCAGCACCCCCGCCCGCACCAGCACCAGCACCGCCGCCTGCACCAGCGCCCCAATCCTTCGCCACACCTAAAGGCCAGAGCTCTAGCAGCGGCGGAGTTCCGAGTTTGAAAGAGCTAGTAATCCGAGCCAAAGAAGAAGGAGTATCCGACCTTCACCTCGGAGTAAACGAATTCCCCCGCTTCCGCACGCGGGGCGAGATTGCCGACATCGGCTATCCACCGACGGATTTAGATACGTTTTTTGGCTGGCTGCGCGAGTGCATGAGCGATGAAGAAATAGAAAGTTTCCAAAAAACCCTAGACTTTGATGGCGCTTTCGACTTCGGCTTCGTCCGCATTCGGATCAGTTGCATGGACTCCTTGGCCGGCCCGGCGATGGTGCTGCGGCTAATTCCTGCCAAAATATTGACAATGGAGGAATTGAAGCTGCCGGAGGTATTTAAGAAAATATGCGGCTACCACAAAGGGCTGATTTTGGTGACGGGCCCGACAGGTTCGGGCAAGTCTACCACCTTGGCGGCGATGATCGACTACATCAATAAGAATAAAGCCTACAACATCATCACGATCGAAGACCCGGTAGAATTCGTACACGAAAGCAAAAAATCCTTGATCAAGCACCGCGAAGTCGGCCGGCACACCCTCAAGTTTATGAATGCTCTCAAAGGCGCTCTGCGACAAGACCCGGATATGCTGCTAGTCGGAGAAATTCGGGACAGAGAGACGGTGGAAATCGCCCTCAAAGCCTCTCAAACCGGTCACTTAGTTGCAGGAACCCTGCACACTAACAGTGCGATTAAAACCCTGAACCGGATTCTGGATATGTTCGGGGCGGAAGAACAAGAGGCCATACGGGTTTCAATTTCCGAATCCTTAGTGGCAATTATTGCTCAACTGCTGTGCAAAACCACAGACGGGAAGCGGGCTGCTTTCCACGACGTTATGATCAATACCGACGTGGTTAAGGAATACATTCTGAAGGGGCAGAATGAGGAAATCAATCAAATCATGATCAAAGATACTTATGAAGGCATGACGACGATGAATAAGTCGCTCTACGGCCTTTATCAAGAAGGTCGGATTACTGAAGAACTTTGTGTAGAGAACTCGCCGTTCCCGAACGAAATGGCTCAGATGCTTCGGGGTCGAGTCTAAAGGTGGAGTGTTAACAGTTAACAGTTGACTGTTAACTGTTAACTTTAATTGGTGTACTGAATTGAAAGTCGATCGCCCGATTTTGCCAGAATTTTTCAAAGGCATTGCACTATTTACGCCAGGGGGAGACTTAATCTATTGCATAGATCCCCGCAAGCAAACTCAGTGGCACTTGCAGTTGTGCGTAGCTCTACAGGAGATCCTCGGTTTGTCGGAACCGCCGCATTTTCTGATACCTTGCTATACGGCAACTGTTGACTGCTGGATCGATCGCACCGATCGACAGTTGCGGGTTGCAGCCGAGGCATACCCCCCCGTGCTGCGACATCAAACGCTACTAAATGCCATTTTTGGCACTGCTGACTTGGTTTGGGAAGCCCGCAGCGAAGAAATTTGCGAACCAATGGCGATCGCAACTTATCACGAACAATTCCCCGAACTTTGGGAAAATCACGACTTAGTTATACAGTATGCCAGCCCCGAAGCTCGATCGGACTGGAGTAGTTCGATCGTAACTCCCTTGGGCTTTCCGCTATTGCAGCAGACTCGGCTTCCCAAACCAACAGCACTCACCCCACCGCCACAAACTCAAGGGTACGTTTTGCGTCTGTTTGTTTCCGGCAGCAACCCCAGCACCGAACGCACCCTCGAAAATTTACACCAGTTTTTAGAGCAATGCCTCGATCGTCCCTACACTTTAAAAGTAATTGATGTTTTGAAACATCCAGAACAAGCTGAGGCAGATCAGATTTCAGCAACTCCTACTTTGATTAAAATCTGGCCGAAACCGGTGCGACGAATTGTTGGCGAATTGAACGATGATGAAAAAATAGTGCGGCTGCTGAGCTATTCGGAATTTTAGATGGGGGCGAGGATTTTTGCGATTATTTAATACTGGCGATCGCACACATTGTATCTGTAGGGTGCGCACTGCGCACCTTACCCCTGCTTGGGGCGGAGCAGACCATTTTTTTGCCTTATTCCTATCTCCGAAAGAGATGCTCCCAAAGCCCATCGGCTTAATCAGGAAGACAAACATCAGGAGGGCACAAACTGGCGAAATCCAAAGTTGTGACTTCCAGCGTATCCAACTCAACTCTCCGAATTAGATGATTGTTCGTATCAGCAACAAACAAATGAGGCCCGATCGCACTCAAGCCTGAAGGTTCAAAAAATCGAGCATTAAGACCTTTAGCATCAACCAAACCTGCTGTACCATCTCCAATCATCGTTCTGCACGTACCGCCCCGGTGGTCGATCCGCTTAATTTTGTGATTGTAAGTATCAGCCACCCAGAGGTAATTTTGAGCGTATTCAACACCCAAACAGTGCTGCAACCTTACCTCATCAGCGCGACCATCTTTATCCCCAAAACCAAACAATTCACCGCTACCGCAGACAGTTCGCACCTTCGGGTCTTCATCAATACCCACAGCACGAATCGAACTAATTTCGCTGTCAGCAACAAACAACTCCGATCGATCCGTAGAGAGGCCGCTGGGCTGAGAAAAAGCAGAATCTGCAAGATTCCCGTCAACACAGGATTCTCTGCCAATACCCGCATAAGTGCCAATCGTGCCAGTGTCTAACTGCATTTCCCAAATCTGGTGCGAACCCGCCATTGCAATAAAAAGTCTATTTCCAACTCTTTCTAAATCCCAAGGCGAATTCAATTGCGTTTCTAAACCCTTGCCGCTGGGGGGTGAAATTTCGTGACTTTGTTCGCCCGTACCAGCAACAGTTTCTACCCGTTGAGTCGTAAAATCAATCTTTCTGAGAGCATGATTTTCCGTATCAGCAATATATAGAATTTGACTTTCTGCATCAAAAGCCATACCTTGAGGTGCAAAAAACTCAGCCTCTTCAAAGTCCCCATCAGTTAAACCCGGTTTGCCGCTACCGATGACGTGCAGCACCTCACCTTCGAGGGTGCTGACAACAATCCTATTGTGGCCGGAATCTGCAATAAATAAGCAAGAACCGACTAAGTTTTGTATAACTGAATTAGCAGGTCCGGGCAATACAGTTTCATCTACAGATTCATTTTCCTGACTCATTTCGCCCAAAAGCGCGCCCTGTTGGTGAAGCTGTTTTGCCTCCGTTGCAGCGATCGCAAATGCCAGCACTTTACCGGGAAAAGCCAGCGGTGTTGATACAGGTTTGCGCTGTTTTTCTAAGCTAAAACTGAGTTGTTTAAAGTTGAGTGCATTTTTATCTTTGTATTCAGCAATTAACTTGCCAACTAACTCGTCAAGTGCTTCTCTATTGCCTTCGCCGGAAACAAAGCCGACGACATAACTTTCAGGATCGATCACCATTAAAGTCGGCCAAGCGCGAACGGCATAGCTTTGCCAAACTTTCATGCCACTGTCTACAATTACCGGATGTTCGATATCGTAGCGGAGGATAGCTTGGCGGATGTTTTCTACTTCTTTTTCGTTTTCAAATTTGGCTGAGTGAACGCCGATAACCGTGAGGGAATCTTTATATTTTTGTTCGAGGTATTTTAAGTCTGGGAGGACGTGCAAGCAGTTGATGCAGCAGTACGTCCAGAAGTCGAGGAGGACGACCCGCCCTTTTAAGGATTCAATGGATAAAGGTTTTTCGGTGTTCAACCAGGGGTATTTTACGGGGAATTCTGGTGCTCTGACGCGAGGCATGGGATCTCCTTGGTGGGGCGTGAATGATTTTTTACCTTCTTTAATTTAGCGGGAAGTTTGGCAGGATGGGGGAAAAGGGAGGTTGAGTCCGGGAACCGCTTGAGGACATAGGCGATACGCCCGTGCCACAAGAGGAGGGGGAGGGGGCGATCGCACGGGAGTGTTTTTTTGACTGCCGATCGCTCTTGCCACCTTAATTGACGGCTGTTGCGGTCTAAAATACCAAATTTACAAGTTCTCGATCTTACTTTTCTCTGTTGATATTTTCCATAACTACCAATGCCCCGTTAATTTTGTCCGGGTCGATCGCATCTGTCATTGAGTTAACCCACAGATTGATATTCTGCGGTTCCCCTTGCAAAGGCAATAGGACGCGATCGGGGTAATATTGCTCTCGACCTTCGTCGCTTTGAGGTGACAAAGCAGCATTTAACCATTCAGCGAAATTATCATTTTTTAGTTTAATTAAATCCCCCAAACTTACACCTTCTTTGAGTTCGGCATCGCTAGCACCTAGCAATTGCTTTGCCCGATTGTTGGCTGTGATGATATTGCCCTTTTTATCGGTGGAGATGATTGCATTCGGGAGCGATCGCAGTACATCTTTATGTCTTGTTTCTTGTTGTTTGACCTCGGAAAACAGCATAGCATTTTGCAATGCAACACCCGCTTGGATGTTAAACGCCTGCATAAATTCTATGTCGTTGCGACTAAAACTCGCTTTAAACTGTTCAGGGGCGTGCGGCCAATCTGCCGGGTTGTAGGGCGGGAATTCTCCCTGTCGTTTTTTATTAACTAATTGGATGACGCCAATCAATTTTCTGTTTGAGTTAAACACTGGCATACACAGCATACTGCAAGTGCGGTAGCCGGATTGTTGATCTACTTCGGCTCTGGCGGCGCGGGGGTCGTCGTATATATCAAAGGGCATCAACAGCGGTTCGCCGGATTGAGCCACAATACCTGCAAAACCGGCGGTTCTGGGTATGCGAATTTCTTTCAGGTTGCCTTGGATGTTGGGGAGTTTTGTCCACAGTTCGTCTTTATCTTCGTCGATCAGCCACATAATACTGCGATCGGCGTTCATGAGTTCTTTTGCCTTATCCATCACCCTTTTTAGGGTATCTTCTAAGTCTAGGCTGCTCATAGAAAGAGCCCCGATGGCATTCATCAGCGCCGTAATAGCCCGCTGTCTCTGAGATGCCACGTAGAAAGACTTGCAGGATTCTATACTTAAGCGAATCGAGGGAGCAAATTCTTTAAAAACTTGTTCGTCTTCTTCAGTAAATCCAGTCTTGTCGATTTTTTCGTGAATAGTAGTGTGATTTTCGCGATCGGGTTTCAGTTTATTAATGAGTTGAACCACTGCCACTAACTGCCCTGTTTTCTCATTGATAACGGGCATAACCAGCATTGTATAAGTGCGGTAGTCCGTTTTTTCATCCATTTTTTGGGCGTTAGCCGATCGCGCGTCGTTGTAAAAATCATAAGGAATGTTAACCACTTTTTTTTCTGTGGCTGCTTCTCCTGCGATGCCCACGTGGGCGGGAACTCTGATTTCTATGTTTTTGCCATTCTCATCTTTGGCAACTATCGCCCACAGTTCGTTATGTTCTTCATCTAATATAAAAATTGTAGCTCGATCTGCATTTAACAACTCCCCAGTTTTTAATGTGATGGAAGACAACATTTCATTAAGAATGCGATCGCAGCCTTCTGGTTCAAGCAGCTCGATCATTGATAATATGTCGGGAAATCTTTGACAATTTCCACACTTATTATCCCCACAAACATTAGTAATAGCAGATTTAAAACTCTCATTATTGAGAGGTTGTAAAAAACTAAAGCTCATGACATGACTCCAATAATAACTTTGAGATGGTACACTTCACGAACAATTATTAGCAGACAAGATTGCTATACTGGCTTTCTTATCTTGAAATAAATCATCTGTCTTATCTGCGGTTTCCCTCTGACATCAAATATTGATGCAATTCCAGTCTAGAAAATATATTGTAGGTTGGGTTTAAAGCAACTTCAACCCAACCTATATCTAAATGTAATTTGCTCTAACAACTTTTTGCTTAACAGCAACCGCCCCCGTTATAGTGCCAAGTCGAATCAGTAATCAACACCTTATCCGGCATTAATCCCCCCAACTTCCCAGCCGTTTTATCGCACACCGCCGCCGGAACTCCGCGCTGCAAAACGTGACCGGCACCGTCATCAAATATCTCCTCAGAACCCGCATAAATCGCCGTCTTGCCAGTGAAAATGCAAGCGCCATCCGGGGGGATGTCCACTTTAAAAGACACTGAATCAAGGCTTTCTAACAGCAGATCCGCATCCAATTTGTAATTATGTTTGTCGAGCAACCGGTAAGGACGGCGCGCCCGGACTTCTACTTGCCCAAAACCCACATCTACAAGGTGTTGAACGTATTCTGCGTAGGTCAGAGCCCCCGACAAACACAAGGCCCGCAAGCGTTGGTCTTCCTTCAAATGCTGCGGAATTGGCCGGGTTGCGATCGGATCGCTCATCAACAATCTGCCACCCGGTTTTAACACCCGATAAGTCTCTTTTAATGCTTTAGCTAAATCCACCGGTTCAAAGATATTAAATAAGCAATTTTGTGCGACAACATCGACAGAAGCATCGGGCATCGGCAACGCAAAAGCATCGCCTTCCCGAATTTCCACAAAACTCGGATCAAACCACTCATTCTCGTGGGCTGCCTTTTGCAAGTTGCGTGCCGCAGCTTCTCGCATTGCTGCAACCGGATCTACGGCAATTACTGCTCCCTTTTTTCTAGAGAAATAAGCAAATTGCAGCGCTTCCAAACCGCCGCCGACGCCTACATAAAGCACGGTTGGATTGCCGACAAGTTCGGCGGCGTGGACTGTTGTACCGCAGCCGTAATTCATCTCTTGCATTTGTTCGGGAATTTTTAATCCTGGCAGTTGCAAGGGGCTGCTTTGGACGCAACAAAGTCCGATTTGGGGAGTTTCGGCAACGTCGCTGTAGAATTTGGCTGCTGTTTCGAGGTAGGTCATTTTTTAGTGTCCTTTAATTTTTGACCGCAGATGGAGCACGGGCGGGACGCCCATGCCACAAAGAAGCCCAGAAAGTTTTTGTTAGGTGGCAAATTCGACTTTTTGTTCGGATTTGGGGGGATTTTCGGGTTGGGAAACAGTTGTTTTGGGATCTGCTAATTCCGTGGTTGGCTGGCTAGGAGTTTCAGCGGCAACTGGTGGCGTTGGCTGTACAAGATTGGGAGACTCTTCTGGTATCGCGGGAGCGACTACTTTTGGTACTGGAGCTTTTCCTGTTATTTCTGGCAGGGTTGGTGGCTCTGAAGGATTAGAAGGTTGGGGTTCTTCACGCAAGAAGTTGCGGAACCGATTGTAGTATCCTTTATATTCCTGTTTTTTTGCTTGGGGAGATGCTGTTGCGGTCGGTTCTATTATTTTAACTGGTGCAACAACTTTCGGGGTTTCTAACTGTGGAGTTGCTGTCGGTGTCGTTTCTATTACTTGAACTGGTTTTACAAGTTTGGGCGCTTCGAGTTGGGGGGTTGCTGTAGGTGTCGTTTCTATTACTTGAATGGGAGCAACTTCGGGAGCGACTGTTGGCTCTAAGCTGGGTTCGGTAACAGGGGTTTCTGGAACCGCTGGTGAGGGTGGGACAACTGGTGTTTTTTCTAATGCAGGTGTCGGTGTCGGTTCCGGGGTTGGGGTTGGGGTTGGTGTGGGAGCAGGGGCTTGGTAGGTGCGATCGACTATACCGCGAGTTTCTGCTGCTGTTAGTTCGCCCCGCACTAATTTTGAAAGAGGATCTTGACCGAGCGGTTGGAAATTGATCAGTCTGACTGTATTATTAAAGGCGTTTTTGACAATTTTTTCCCGTTCGTCGATTAATTCTAGCTGTACCCAGTTTTTCCCTGGCTTGAATCCTTTAAGATATATAGGTTGCCACTGGTCGATCGCAAAGCTTTGGCCGTTAACTGTGGCTCGAATTTTCCAATCGAGTATTTCATCTTGGGAATTTTGTTGCGCCACTTGGTGCAGGGGAGCATTTGTCAGGTAAAAGTCAAGCATGATGGGTTCTGCCCCGTAGCTGCCTTGGGGGCTGTTGTACGTTAATAGGGGCAATGTTCGATCGGGATTATTGTTCTGTGTTTTGGTAAAAATGTGGAAGGTGGTTTGGGCGTAAGCACCTTCGTTTTTAAAGCTTTCTTCCCAAGGACGAGCCGCGAACACCCGCAGGGTATGGGTTCCGGGTTCTAAGTCTGAGAGTGTTAAAGGCTGGTTGATGTCGTAAACTGCTGCATAAGGTTGGTTGTCTA
The DNA here is from genome assembly GCF_036701795.1 of Microcoleus sp. N9_A1. NCBI lineage: Bacteria > Bacillati > Cyanobacteriota > Cyanophyceae > Oscillatoriales > Microcoleaceae > Microcoleus > Microcoleus sp. N9_A1. The sequence continues at coordinate 212,447 of NZ_JAUBRI010000001.1, read as the reverse complement.
ATAAAACTTGCAGGTGGGGCCCCAAACCCAAGTTTGCGTCTTTGAAAAGGGGTAAGTTCTTTACTTGGAACTGAACGGACACATTTATATCCTGAAGCACTTCGTCAGGTTTGGGATTCAAAATACTAATTTGAGGCTGATATATTTCTAGCGCCTGACGCAGTTGTTGAATGGCTTCTGGGGGAGAAACCTCTGAAATTTTGTTTGCTGGGGCGGTAGCTGAGCCACTCTTGTTCCCTGATGCGGGGAATTCGGACTCGCGCGCCCCACAACTTGCTAAACCGAAAATTAATACTGCTGCTGCGAACAATGCCACCAGCCTGCCCGCAACCGTTCTGTGCCAATTGATGCCAATCACGCAACCATACTCCTAGAAGCCTTCTCATAGGGAACTATAGCCCAAAACTGAATGTTGTATTGGGGAATTGCCGATCGGGAATTCGGGGCCCGTAGGAGCCCGGATTGAGGCTCCGTGGGCAACCCATCCGATCCGACTAATAACTCCTGCACCCATTTTCTTAAACATCTCTCTATAAATGAGTATTCCTCCATTCCCTAATCTTTGAGTTTTGTAAACTTAATGGCAATACCCCTTGACTTTTTTGAGGGTGTGTGGAAATTAAAGGGCTTATTACATCAAGAATTGAGGCTTTTTTAAGTATTGTTAACAAGCGATTAATACTTCTCAGAGCAGGCTTATAATTCATAAAACTCCCTCAAAAGGAGCAGCCGCATCAATCCTGAAATCAATCTTGAATCAAGGAGGCGATCGGCGGCTCCAGATAGCGAGAAGAGTTGGCAGTACCCAGGGACATTGTTAGCGACACTGGGGAACTGGCTTCTTCAAAGAAGCAAAATGCTTGGGGAGACGATGCACCTGCGTCTAACTCTGCAAAGAGTGAAGTGCAAGCAGTGTCGGCTTTCCCGAGAATCCCCGCCCGCTTTAGGACGGGGAGTGTCAGATACAGTATTCAGTTCTCGTTCCTTGTCTTACCGAGAGGAGAGTCTTCATGACCATTAGTCCTCCAGAGCGAGAGGTAAAAGTTAGAGTAGTAGTCGATAAGAATCCGGTTCCAACTTCTTTCGAGAAGTGGTCAAAACCAGGTCATTTCGATCGCACTCTAGCTAAGGGGCCAAAAACCACCACTTGGATTTGGAACCTCCACGCTAACGCTCACGACTTCGACAGTCATACAAGTGACTTAGAAGACGTTTCGCGCAAAATCTTTAGCGCTCACTTCGGCCACTTGGCAGTAATTTTCGTATGGTTGAGCGGCGCATATTTCCACGGCGCTAAATTCTCCAACTACGAAGCTTGGCTGACAGATCCTACAGCCATCAAGCCCAGCGCTCAAGTGGTTTGGCCGATTTTTGGTCAAGAAATTTTAAATGCAGATGTAGGCGGCGGCTTTCACGGAATTCAGATCACCTCTGGTCTGTTTCAACTGTGGCGCGCCAATGGCATCACTAACTCATACCAGCTATATTGCACTGCGATCGGCGCTTTGGTAATGGCAGCTTTGATGCTATTTGCCGGTTGGTTCCACTATCACGTCCGCGCTCCGAAACTGGAATGGTTTCAGAACGTAGAATCGATGATGAACCACCACTTGGCAGGTTTGCTAGGCTGTGGATGCTTGGGCTTTGCAGGACAACAAATTCACGTTGCTCTGCCGATAAATGCTTGCATGGACGCGATCGATGCAGGCGCACCCCTGACAGTGGGCGGCAAGCTGATTAAAACAGTTGCTGATATCCCCCTGCCGCATGAGTGGATTTTGACACCGGGCTTGATGGCTGACATCTACCCGAGTTTCGCAAAAGGTTTAACCCCCTTCTTCACCCTCAACTGGGGCGCATACGCAGACTTCCTGACCTTCAAAGGCGGTCTGAACCCTACTACAGGCGGTTTGTGGCTGACAGATACAGCGCACCATCACTTAGCTTTGGCAGTGCTGTTCATCGTCGCTGGACACTTCTATCGCACGAACTGGGGCATTGGCCACAGCTTCAAAGAAGTTCTGGAAGCTCACAAAGGCCCCTTCACTGGCGAAGGCCACAAGGGAATGTACGAAATTTTCACACAGTCTTGGCACTGCCAACTGTCGTGGAACTTGGCCTGGATGGGCTCTTTGAGCATCATCGTGGCTCACCACATGTACGCGATGCCTCCGTATCCGTACATCGCAACCGACTACCCGACTCAGCTATCCCTGTTCACCCACCACATGTGGATTGGCGGATTCCTGATTGTTGGAGCAGCGGCTCACGCAGCAATTTTCATGGTGCGAGATTACAATCCGACTCAGCACGTTAATAACTTGCTCGATCGCGTAATCCGCCATAGAGATGCAATTATCTCTCACCTCAACTGGGTTTGCATATTCTTAGGCTTCCACAGCTTCGGTTTGTACGTTCACAACGATACAATGCGGGCTTTCGGTCGTCCTCAAGATTTGTTCTCGGATACCGGGATTCAGTTGCGTCCGATATTTGCCCAGTGGGTGCAAAACATCCACGCTTTGGCTCCGGGAACAACAGCGCCTAATGCTACGGAAATCGTCAGCCACGCTTTTGGCGGCGGTGCAGTAGTAGTCGGTGGCAAAATAGCGATGATGCCGATCGAATTGGGTACGGCGGACTTTTTAATCCACCACATCCACGCTTTCACAATTCACGTTACAGTCCTGATTCTTTTGAAGGGCGTGTTGTTTGCACGCAGTTCACGCTTGGTTCCTGACAAAGGTAACTTGGGCTTCCGGTTCCCTTGCGACGGCCCCGGCCGTGGCGGCACCTGCCAAGTATCCGGTTGGGATCACGTTTTCCTCGGCTTGTTCTGGATGTACAACTGCATCTCGATCGTGATTTTCCACTTTAGCTGGAAAATGCAGTCGGACGTGTGGGGAACAGTATCGCCAGACGGCACAATTTCTCACATCACCGGCGGCAACTTCGCACAAAGTGCGATCACGATTAACGGCTGGCTGCGGGACTTCCTGTGGGCGCAAGCTTCTCAGGTAATTCAGTCCTACGGTTCGGCACTGTCGGCCTACGGTCTGATGTTCCTAGCCGGACACTTCGTATTCGCTTTCAGCTTGATGTTCCTGTTCAGCGGCCGCGGCTACTGGCAAGAACTGATTGAGTCCATTGTGTGGGCTCATAACAAACTCAAAGTGTCTCCGTCGATTCAGCCTCGCGCTCTGAGCATTATTCAGGGTCGGGCAGTGGGTGTAGCTCACTACCTCCTGGGAGGAATTGTCACTACTTGGGCATTCTTCCTAGCGCGAATCATCTCGGTAGGGTAAACTACCTTTAGGTTTTGGATTCAGGATTTGGGAGCAATCTCAAACCCAGAATCCAAACCTCGGAACCGAACCTCTTCAACGTTCAGGATTCAGGATTAATCAAGGCTTATGGCAACGAAATTTCCAAAATTTAGCCAAGACCTTGCCCAAGACCCGACCACACGGCGGATCTGGTACGGGATTGCCACAGCGCACGATTTTGAAAGCCACGATGGCATGACCGAAGAAAATCTTTACCAAAAGATTTTTGCTTCTCACTTCGGCCACCTAGCAATCATTTTCTTGTGGACTTCGGGCAGCCTGTTCCACGTAGCATGGCAAGGTAACTTTGAACAGTGGATTAAAGACCCCCTAAATGTCCGCCCGATCGCTCACGCGATTTGGGACCCTCAATTCGGTGCTCCTGCAGTAGAAGCTTTCACTCAAGCTGGCGCTTCTAACCCTGTTGACATCTCTTACTCCGGCGTATACCACTGGTGGTACACCCAAGGGGTTCGGACTAACGGCGACCTGTATCAAGGAGCTATCTTCTTGCTACTGCTGGCTTCTGTCATGCTGTTCGCAGGTTGGTTGCACCTTCAGCCCAAGTACCGCCCGAGCTTGTCTTGGTTCAAGAATGCTGAATCTCGCCTCAACCACCACTTGGCTGGTTTGTTCGGTGTCAGCTCTTTGGCTTGGACGGGTCACATGGTTCACGTTGCTATCCCCGAATCTCGCGGACAGCACGTAGGTTGGGACAACTTCTTGTCAACTCCGCCTCACCCAGCAGGTTTGGCTCCGTTCTTCACGGGTAACTGGGGCGTATACGCCGAAAACCCAGATGCAGCGAGCCATGTCTTCGGTACTGCCGAAGGTGCAGGAACAGCAATTCTGACTTTCTTGGGTGGCTTCCATCCTCAGACAGAATCTCTGTGGTTGACAGATATTGCTCATCACCACTTGGCGATCGCAGTTCTGTTTATCGTTGCCGGTCATATGTACCGGACTAACTTCGGTATCGGTCACAGCATCAAAGAAATGTGTGACGCCAAAGATTTCTTTGGCAAAAAAGTTGAAGGCCCGTTCAATATGCCTCACCAAGGCATTTACGAGACCTACAACAACTCGCTGCACTTCCAATTGGGTTGGCACCTCGCTGCTTTAGGCGTGATCACCTCCCTGGTAGCACAGCATATGTACGCGATGCCTCCCTACGCTTTCATGGCGCAGGATCACACGACAATGGCTGCGTTGTACACCCACCACCAGTACATTGCTGGTTTCATCATGGTCGGCGCTTTCGCCCACGGAGCTATCTTCTTGGTGCGGGACTACGATCCTGAAGCAAATAAAGGTAACGTGCTCGATCGCGTGTTGCAGCACAAAGAAGCGATTATCTCTCACTTGAGCTGGGTATCGCTGTTCTTGGGCTTCCACACTCTCGGCCTGTACGTTCACAACGACGTTGTAGTCGCTTTCGGAACTCCCGAAAAACAAATCTTGATTGAACCAGTGTTCGCACAGTTCATTCAAGCTGCTCACGGAAAGGCTCTGTACGGCATGGACGTACTGTTGTCTAACCCTGACAGTATTGCTTCTACCGCTTGGCCGAACTACGCTAACGTGTGGCTCCCAGGCTGGTTGGACGGAATTAACAGCAGCACTAACTCTCTGTTCTTGGCGATCGGACCTGGCGATTTCTTGGTTCACCACGCGATCGCACTTGGCTTGCACACCACCACCTTGATCTTGGTCAAGGGCGCTCTGGATGCACGCGGTTCTAAGCTGATGCCGGACAAAAAAGACTTCGGTTATGCTTTCCCTTGCGACGGCCCCGGCCGTGGCGGTACCTGCGATGTCTCTGCTTGGGACGCCATGTACCTGTCTGTTTTCTGGATGTTGAACACCCTAGCTTGGGTAACGTTCTACTGGCACTGGAAGCACCTAGGCATCTGGCAAGGTAACGTGGCTCAGTTCAATGAGTCTTCTACCTACCTGATGGGCTGGTTCCGCGATTACCTCTGGCTGTACTCTTCTCAGTTGATCAACGGTTACAACCCGTATGGTACTAACAACCTGTCAGTCTGGGCCTGGATGTTCTTATTCGGACACCTTGTTTGGGCAACTGGTTTCATGTTCCTGATCTCTTGGAGAGGTTACTGGCAAGAGTTGATCGAGACTTTGGTTTGGGCTCACGAGCGCACTCCTTTGGCTAACTTGGTTCGCTGGAAAGACAAGCCTGTTGCTTTGTCGATCGTCCAAGGTCGTTTGGTTGGCTTAGTTCACTTTACTGTGGGCAACGTCCTCACTTACGCGGCCTTTGTAATTGCCTCGACGGCCGGGAAATTCGGGTAACTCTGAACTCTGGTTTCTAGGTAATTAAATGAAATCCCCTGCCTTCTGGCGGGGGATTTTTTTGTATAGAAGAAGGAAGTTCGGCAACGGATTCTGTAACGGATGTAATGGATTTCAGGAATCAGGAAAATGCAGTCCGATTGATGTTCATCGGTGGGAGAATGCGAAATGGTTGGCTGAGTCTGTCAAGCAGGAATAAAAGTGCGATCGATCCTATAAACCTCATTTTGCGTAATAATAGAGAAAATCCTGAGTTTTCAACATGGTTCAACTGTCTTATGACTGGAATAATGAGGCTTATGTGTCTCTGCATCTGGTTCAGACCATGCTAGAGATGACGGGTTTGCCTCGCAAGAGTAGTTATTCTCACTGGATTCCTGAGTTTAAGGTGAAAGTACCTAGGCTAACTGCCAACGCTCTGATAGTTTGGACTCAAAAAGAAGTTGATTTCTTAGTAGAAGACGTGAGCCGGTATATTAACTTTCTGGTTGAAATTAAGACAGCTAAAACTAGACTTGATGAAGCAGCTCGCACTCAGTTAGGAACGTATCTGAAATACTCTCATACAAGATTTGGGATACTAATTGACCCATTTTCAGTAGAGATTTACGAATATACACAAGGGTCAGCGACTCTAAAGTGCAAGCACAATATAGAAAACCCAGAACAAGTTCAACCAGTAGCAAATTTCGTTAGAAATTTTTTGGATACAGTTAAAATGCGTACAATTGCAATTTACACAGCTAAGGGTGGAGTTGGCAAAACCACCTTAGTCGTTAACATAGCTTATGAATTAGCCAAAATGGGTAATAGAGTTTTAGTTGTTGACTTGGATGATCAAGCTAATGCTAGTTTATCTTTAGGAGTTAATAAAGCTGATGAGTTAGATAATGCTACAAATTTGAAAGAGTTTGTCACAATTTTGGAGTCCTTTAAAGAGCGAAAAGAACTCATTGAATTTTTAGAATACTACTCAGCCAATTTGAGCTATAAGGAATGTATTCAGCCTTCATCTTTAAATAAAATTATCAGTATTGCTAATGCTACAAAGGGAAGAATAGATGTTATTCCAAGCAGTTACAAAACGACAGACAGTAACATTTTAAGATTAGGTGCTTTTTCGCATAAAAAACTTGACAATGCCCTTTGGAAATCAGGTTTGTCAAACGATTATGACTATGTAGTTATTGATACGCCCCCTAGTTTTACTGCTGTTACTCAGAATGGTCTCATTGCTGCTCAGTATGTCATTATACCTTCGCAAATGGAGTATCTCTCAGTATATGCAATTAGGAAACCCATAAAAGAGGCAAAAGAAATTCAAGACAATACCAATGGTACGAGAGGCAATATCTTAGGAATAGTTCCTATGATGGTTGAAAATGTCAAGCTACACACTACTATAAAAGCTTTAGTTTCTAAGATATTCCGAGATATTCCTCTTCTTCCAGAGATAAAGCGAGCTACCGCTGTTGGTCAAGCTTCTCATGCTCGCCAACCTCTTTCTTTATTTGCTGAGCAGAATAAAGCAGCGAGTAGTGTAGCAACACAATTTTCAACTTTGACCGAACAAATCGTCAAACAAATAGATCACTTAGAAAGGAATAGCAGTAAGTAACATGGTCAACTTTTACAAAAAACTTGAGAGCCAACCTGCTCTTTTATTCTTAAATCAGATAGAAGTTTCTCAAGAAAAGTCAGGCACTTCAACCTCACTCCTCAAAAAAGTTTCCCAATCTGTTAGAGATTGGAACTTTAACCTGTCTCTGCCTATTGTTTGTCTCACCGATGAAGAAGATCAATACCATTTACTCACAGGTTTACCGATTTATGAAGCAACTAAGGAAGCTAATCTAATCAGGCTGTGGGTGTTTGTGATTGCGACCAAACAACCAGAAGCAGAAAAGGCTATTGAACAAGCTGTTTTGCAGTCAAAGCTGAACGAAAGAGTTGTTGAGCCTCAAGACGTTACAGATTTCTTGGATTTCATTAACAATCCCCAATCTGACCTTACCTCAATCCCTGGAGTTAAAGATGGATACGCAAAGCTGATCCGCGATAAGCGTGTTTACAGTTCTCTGGAAGATATGCAGAAAAAACTAGGTGCTAAGCGGGGCTTAAATTGGCTAAGAGCATACAAGCAATCAAAAAGCTAACTCGCCAGTTATTGAAGTTTTGAGAAGTGCGATCGCCCCTAACCTCACTTCACCCAAATGGCGATCGCCCTTATCCCCTCAAATCTCCCCATTCACCTGCATCTGATGCACCTTATCTGCCAACTCTTGCAAGCGCTTTTCGTCCAACTCGTCAATCGCCAGCATCCCGACATAGATGATTTCCTTCAGCGTTAGTCGGGTTGCTAGCGCCTTTTTCTGCACGAGATCCTTGATAATTGGGCTGACTCCGATCGCGGTACTGGCTCTAGTCACAAAACTAACGGGAGATTAACAACTTTGACTAAATCTTAGCACCTTTAAGCTAAGGTTTTAGCTGCGGTGCAAAATGTTTAAGCGCGTCTTGACAAGACGAAATGAAAGGTTTATAGTGGAAATGTGGAAAGAGCGATCGGCCTCAACCCCTCAAATTTCCCCATTAACCTGCATCTGATGTACCTTGTCAGCCAACTCTTGGCGGCTTTCCTTATCGAGTGCATCAATTGCCAGCATTCCCAAATACACGACTTCCTTCTGAGTTAGTCTTGTTGCTTGGGCTTGTTTTTGAATGACTTCCTTAATCACGGAACTGACCGCGATCGCAGTATTAGTTTTTGCCACGAAGAATAATCAACTATGAATAACTTTCCTTGATGTTAGCATCCTCGGTTAGATTAATTGCGATAATGTTTGACAATTCACAGTTAATCATGCTATAGTCTAGAAAATACAAAAAAGCTATCGCCCCCGGTCTAGATAACTAAAGGGCGATCGACCTACTCCTCCAAAACCTCAACCAAATCCTCAATCATCACATCAAAAGTTCGAGCTAACCTCCGCAGGCAAGTAAAGTCTACCATTGCCATTTCAGGACGACGAGCATAGCTTCTAACGGTGCTATAAATTACCCCAGAGCGATCGGATACTTCCTTAAGCGTCCAGCCCTTCTCCGCCGCTAGTTCCCGAATTTTTAGCCTGACTAAACCCATGCTTGATAGTTGATGCAATTGCGTAGTTATTTTATAAAGATAGATTATTTTGACCGAGGATGCTCAAGGTCGATCGGCTATTCCTCAATAATCTCCACCAAGTCCTCAATCATCACATCAAATGCCCGCGCTAACTTGTACAGGGCGGTAAAGTCAACCATTGATATTTCGGAACGACGAGCATAGCTGGTTATGGTGCTGTAGATCACGCCCGATCGCTCAGCCACCTCCTTAAATGTCCAGCCCCTCTCGGCCGCTAGCTCTCGCACTTTAACTCTGACTAAACCCATGCTTGACAAATAATGCAGTTGCGTTTTAAAATAATTATATCTGAAAAAGCAATCGCCCCAATCTCGAATGCTCAAGGTCGATCGGCTATTCTTCCAAAACCTCAACCAAATCCTCAATCATCACATCAAAAGTTCGAGCTAATTTCAGCAGTAAGGTAAAGTCAACCGTTGTCAGCCCCGGACAGCGGGCATAGTGCTTGACAGTGTTGTACACCACCCCAGAACGTTCTGAAACTTCCTTGAATGTCCAGCCTTTCTCGGCGGCTAGTTCTCTGACTTTAATTCTAACTAAACCCATGCTTGACAATGGGTGTTATAACACCTTACAATAATTTCATCTGAAAAAGCGATCGCCCTCTGGCCTCGAAAACTAAAAGGCGATCGTTTTCAAAACTTAAATAGACAGTTACTAGCTGTCTGACCTACCATCAATAGATTTATCTACAATCAGAATAGGCACTTACTATGATATCAGATACTTCGAGAAAATCATCGGCGATCGCAGAATCCAAGATAATTCACAAATCTCCCATCCTGCATCCGCTGGCGCGATTCGTCACCGAAGAAACAGTCGCACTGCTGTTCGATATCGCAGTAGACGAGATTTACCGCATCGAATGCTGCCGCTACATGGTTTACGTGCACGCCAAACACATCAGCCGCTTTGTCAGCTACGCCGATTTTCCCCCAATTATAGAAGTAAAGCCGATCGCCCTTCAAGATTTTGGCAGATGGTACAAACGCTGGAAAAGCAAGCTAGCACCGACATTTTGGACTAAATTCTACACGCACAAGTTTAAAAAAGCTGTTTCAGTTGACAGATTGCTGGAGTGGGGGAAATTGGTAGCTACGGTTAAATCGGTCATTTCTGGGGCGGCGCTGCAACAGCTACGAGATGTTTATGCCACCGAAAAAGATTTGATGGAAAGATTTTAAAGTGCGATCGCACGAGCAACTGTGAGAATGGGCACAGGCACAATTCAAATAAATGGCTAATGGATACAATGGAGGTAGAAAATGGACAATCACCATGCCTAGAAAAATTCGCGAGTTAAAAGCTCAGATTACCCGCGAAGGCTTTATTTGGCAAAACGCGGAAAAAGTAGCCATGAGAGATAGCAGCATCCTTTGATTAGCAAAACCTTAACAATTCCAGGCAAAGATGGAGATGATGTGCCACGCTATGAGAGAGAAGCAGTTGGCAATATTGTTAGCGGAACTCGACGAGTTAAAGGAGGAAGATTCATGAATCGATACAGTATGATCGTCCAATGGTCTGACGAAGATCAACTTTTCCTAGTGACAATTCCAGAATTTGCCGATCGCGTTATCATGCCCTGTACCCACGGCAAAACCCGCGAAGCAGCCATCCGACATGGCGAAGAAGTGCTCGAAATGTATCTAGAAGCTTGGCAGGAAGAAGGTGAACCCATCCCGAAACCTAGCATTCTTCAAATCGCCTGAGTATAATCCAAAGCCGAAAAGTTTGTGAATCGCAGCTATCCTTCTTCGTGAATCGCCTGTTCTCTTTGTCTATTAAACTGAGACAATTAGACGATGGAATTAGACTATTGATGAATTTCTGATTTTACCGATCGCGATTTAACTTTTAAAACACTTCATCTTCGATTCCCACCCACCATTCGCCCAGATTCATTAAATCCCGGTGGAGGTCGGCAAGTTCTATCATATATTCTTCAGTCGAAATCTCCGATCGCCTTTCTTGCAGTTTTTTCAGCCGCAGTTGCACCAACAGCCACGGTTTAGAAATCCCGTCGGTTGCTTCGATATATTTTGCGACATCTTGGCTATTCATGATTCTTTTTTAGATGGGATTTTTTTTACCGCAGAGAGCGCAGAGAGCGCAGAGGAGGAGAAGAGAGAGGTGTATATTTATGATGCTAATTTATTTAATATCATACCTTTTTTGAAATCGATTAAACAACTCTCTTTTTTCCATGTCAGTTGCAACTTATATTTTGCACCATTGTCGAGAACAGGCAAGATGCCTGTTCCACAAAGAATGAGTTCTGTTGTGTGGTGGGATTCTAGGCCGCCCGCCAACATCTTTTACCTGTAATCTGAAGTCTGAATGTTCTTCAACTTCGCTGCGTATTTCATGCCGTATTCCGGGCGGCAGAAGCGATCGATCTGAGACTCGAAAAACGCCCGATTCGCCTTCAAATGCTTCGGATTTGGATCGTCCAAAGGATACAGTAGGGCAACCCGCAAAGCTTGAATCACCCCCGAAGTAACGCAGTACATCGATCGCTGGAACGTTACGCCAATTTGATTGAGAATATCATCTTCGCCGCGACACCGCTGTTTGTAGAAATCCATCAAATAAGGCGGCAGGAAGTGCAGCATATCTTGTGCTAGCAAAGTCGGCGGAATTCCGGCAGTACCTACTGGGAATTTATCTGCATACAAAACTCCGTAGTGGAAGTCTTTTTGATCGTCGGGAACTTCCTTGGCTTGCGCGTTGTACGATTTGGTTCCCCGGAACGGCGAAGTGCGGTAAAATATAGCTTCTACATAAGGTAGCGCTGCTTCGTACAGCCAAGTGAAACCTTTAGATTTCGGGATGATTTCGTAGGTTTCGCCGTCGATGAGAACGTGGTGGTAAATCGGACGACCGGCGATCGCAAATATGCCATTTGTGATGAAATCCATCGCCTGCGGGACAGTGGTAACTTTGCCTTCGTCGTACAAGTCGGAAACTTCAAAAAATACCGGGGCCATTACTTCCCAAAACAAGCCGAGATTGCTGTAATAAGACATCTGGCGGCACTGTTCTAAAAACATTTCGGGGAATGCTTTGTGCAGCGCCAGCATTAACGGGTCTTTTTTGAAGTAAGCTTTAATGGCGCGATCGGCATTAGCTTTGTATTCGTCGGTGTCGAGATAAGGGTCAAACTGATTGACGGGAACGTACATCCCCCGGTGCCAAAGCATCGACCTCATAACTTCTTCGGCAAATTCCATGTTAATGCGATCGTGCCACAAATGGTGAAACAGTCGCGACTTTTTGCCAGTTTCCCCATTTTCCATGAACTCCAAGAGTTCTGGGTGGGCACTTCCAGTCCCCCGCCAAATCCGCAAATCTGCACCGTCACCTGAATAGTGATTTTGCAAATCTAAATACTCCTGGGGTAAGAAGTATTTAAAGAAGGGAAGCGGGTTTAAAAATACCCGTTCCGCGATGTAAAGCAAATCCCGCCAGTAGAAGTCCATCGGCACCGCGTAGGCTTTCCAAATAGCGATGATTTGCATCAGATTTTCCGGCGTATCTGGAATCATTGCGCCGCCAGCTTCCAGTCTGTGAATTACTTCAGCAAATTCGTGCTTAGAAGGAGGCAATTTAGTGGCTGGTTTAGTAGGAGTTTGTACCATTGTTTGTTCCTTGATTTGAATGAATCTCAATATTTAGAAATATTCGGAATTCGGTCTAGGGCTTACGCACAGGCAGTCAGAAATTTGGTTCCTTTACGAATATTCTTCGTTAAGGTCACGAGGAAGGGTAAAAAATTAAGGTTTGAATGTTTTTATGCCTCCAGGAATGTCGGAGGCAATCTTCTTGTTCGCAATCCCAGGCTCTGCGGACAGATAGCGCAAAATTTTGCAGTTAATCGTCGTTCTTGTCATCCCAAGGCTCCCGGCCTTGGGGAGAGCGGATGTTAATTAATGAGCCGTTCGAGCTAGTAATAGAAAAAGCATTAAATTCACCGTCGTCCATCTCGCCAACAACTCTGATTGTTTCACCTTTTGATACATTAATATCGCGCCACCGGCGGGGGCCGACATCGATTCTAATTCGACCGCTGCCGTCGTCAATAATCCACTCATTGTCATCAGCGTCTCCAAAACCGACTACTTTCCCAGAGATGGTAATTGGTGTTTTCGACGGTTGCAAATCGCTGATTCGAGTTAGCGCTTGTGCAAAGGCAGAAGTGGCTGCTCCAGATGAAAGAATGGTTGTCACTGCGAGCCAACTAAAAAGTTTTTTCCCTTTCATGAGTTTTCATTTCCTGGCAATCAGTGCTATTTTGTCAGTTAGCTAAAACTCTAGCGTCTATTTTTGAAGCTGCCGTCTGGGACTGCTATCTCCTATTTTAACACATTTATAATCTGCTGGAACCAGGAAGAAGAAGAAAGTAGAAAGCAGAAGAAAGCAGAATCATCAAAGACTCGTACTTTTTCCATCCCCCACTTTCTCACGCTCTATTTCTCCGGCTGATAGCTAACAGCTACTTGAGAATATCTACCCGTTGACAGAGTTACTGCGATCGCATTTGTAGTAGATTCGCTCCACTTCAGCAGCCACACTGGTTGCACTCCCAAGAAGAAAATGATCGCGGCTAAAACTAGGGCTGGCATATTTTCGGCAAACTTAACTGGAGGATAGTAAGCCGTGGCGTTGTCCAACTTTCCAAAACAGGTGCGGTTGAGCAGAATTACAAAGTAAACTGCTGTTAACCCCGAGGCTAAAATGCACAGTAAAGTCGGAATTGGAAATGCAGAAAAACTGCCTTGGAATACTAAAAATTCGGCGATAAAACCGACCAAACCGGGAATGCCGGCGCTTGCCATGCCACCCAAAACTAACAGCGAGCTCGCCGTGGGTAAACCCCGCATCGGATTCATCAAGCCGTTGAGCACGTCCAAATCCCGCGTGCCGGCTTTGGTTTCGATGATGCCTACTAGATAAAACAGCAAAGCTAGAATTAAGCCGTGGCTGACCATTTGCCCGACAGCACCGATTAAGGCGAGTTTGGTGCCCGCGGCGCAGGCGACGAGGATGTAGCCCATATGCCCGATCGAACTATAGGCTACCATGCGCTTGATGTCTTTTTGGGCGATCGCGCTCAAAGCACCGTACATCACGCTCACCGTCCCAATTATCGCTAAACCGGGAGCGATAATCGACCAAGTTTCGGGAAACATCTGCAAACCAAACCGGATCAAACCGTAAGTTCCCAACTTCGCCAAAACGCCTCCCAACAAAATTGCGGTTGCTGGCGAAGCTTCGACGTAGGCATCTGGTAGCCAAGTGTGCAGGGGAACTAAAGGAATTTTAATTGCCAACCCCAGCAGCACAATTGTTAGCAGGATTAATTGCGTTTTCAAGGGCAAGTCTTGAGTAGTAATCGCACTGTAATCGAAGTTTAAAGAGCCGCTCAGCCAAGCTACACCCAAAAATCCCGCTAAAACTAAAAGTCCCGAAACTGCCGTGTAAATCAGAAACTTCATCGCAGCGTATTCCCGCTGCTTGCCGCCCCAAATCGCAATCAACAGGTAAAACGGAATTAATTCTAGTTCGTAAAACAGGACGAACAGCAGCAAATTTTGAGACATTAAAGCTCCCACCACCCCCGCATTGATCAGTAAAATCAAAGAGTAATAAAGTTGGGGGCGAGCGATTTCTTCACCGGTACCATAGATTACTAATACCGTCAGTAATCCGGTTAAAACCACCAGTGGCAAAGATAAGCCATCAACCCCTAAGTTGTAGCTCAAACCTAATTGGGGAATCCAAGGCAAATATTCTTGAAATTGCAGTCCTGAATTTGTCGTATCAAATTGAGTCAACAGCAGGATATTCAACAGAAAAACAGCAGCAGCGAAAGCGGAGGCTACTGAACGCACCCGCATCGTATTCATGTTTCCGGGCAAGAACCCGACTACCGCAGCGCCCAACGCGGGCAACCAGAGCAAGGCACTAAGCATAATGTGTGAAGAGTGAAGAGTAAAGAATCTATTTTGTACGCTTTTGTGATTAATAATGTGAGATTTTAGATATTAACCTTCTCCCCTATTATCAATCACAAATTGCATCACTAATCAGCAAGAATACTGACTGCACCCGTGTCTAAATCGTAGTATCCACCAACAACTTTCAGTTTGTTCTCCTCAATTAACTTAGAGATAACTGGAGATGCTTTCAACCTTTTAGCTTGCAGCAAAACATTGGCTTTTACGGCATTTTCTAGATGATCGCCCGTTTGACCTTTCGAGCTTTCTACAGCAGGCTTAATTGCTTCTAGCAAACTGCCAATTTGACCGGGAACCTGAGCTCCTTTGATGGTTGCGTCTACCGCACCGCATCTTTTATGCCCGACTACCACAAGCACTTTTGCTCCAAGTACCAGAGTGCCAAATTCCAAGCTGCCAATTTCTTCTGGGGTAGCCACATTTCCGGCCACGCGACAGACAAATAAATCTCCAAATCCCTGATCGAAAATAATCTCGGAAGGAAAGCGGGAATCTGCACAGCCAAGAATAGCAGCAAAGGGTTTTTGATCTTTGGCTACTTCGGTGAGGCGGGGGAAGTCTTGGTGGGGACTTGTGCGTTTTTTGTCAACAAATCGCTTGTTCCCATCCATTAAGCTTTTCAAAGCTGCATCGGGATTCATGTCATTTTGAGCAATTGCTGGTGCCGGTGCAGCCACATCAGCGCCGACTCGTGCTGCGAGTATTCCTGTACCTATTGCTCCTGCTACAAATTTGAGTGAATTGCGTCGGGAAAGATTGACTGGTCGGTTATTGTCTTTCATGTACTTGGGATTGTTGGATCGGGTTTGAAATCTTTATTCAAGAGTTCATTTATTTAAAATTTTAGGTTGTAAATGTCACCTAAAATTTTATACGTTATATCTCTTTACCCACCAACAATCAACGAGAGGCGAGCCAACAGAGGCCAGCTTACTAGCAGTCCCAAAAGTGCAACTCCGAACAAAATTGTCAGGGCGTAAAATTGAGTTTGACCGTTGACGTTGTATTTGAGGCTCTGTCCGCCGAAAACTGTGGCTAAACCGATTAAGTTTACGAATCCGTCAACAATATTGCGATCGATCCAGGATATGATTTGGGATATCAGACCGACTGCAAATATCACGGTCACGCGGTAAAGTTGGGCGGTGTAAAAGTCGTAAGCAAAGAAGTCTTGCACGGCTTGAGAACCAATTCGCACTGGTTTTTCCCACTTTTCGTTCAGGTAAATAAATGCTCCGCCACCAATGCCGATCGCACTTGACAAAACTAACAGTCCCGCTGCTGTATAATTCAAAGTTGCCAAAGGCAGCAATTGCCACGCGGCGAGCAAGTGCGGAACGTGCAAGGTAAATCCCATTAACACGGTCATCGGCAAGATAAAAGGCCAGGAAACTTCGGGGGAACGTTCGGTCATTTGCTTTGGTTTACCACCAAAAACTAAACCGAAAACGCGCACTAAGCCAAAAGCAGTTACACCGTTGACAAACAGCAGGACTCCTAACAGTGAAGGGTGGGTATTCCAAAACCCGCCTGCTAGTTCCGATAACGCCCAGAAGCAGCCGAAGGGTGGCAGTCCAATTACTCCAGCAGCGCCGACAAGAAAGGATATGCCGGATATCGGCCGCTTCGCCCACAAACCGCCTAGAGAGCGGACATCCTGAGTAATGCTGTTCCAAACTACCGAACCGATGCTCATCACCAACAAACCCATTGCCAAGGTGTAGGCAAACATTAATGTCAGGGCTGTCTGGGTTTGTCCGGTACCGACGGCGATAAATACCAAGCCCATGTAAGAGCTAACTATATAGGAAAGTGTGCGTTTGATGTCGATTTGGGCGATCGCAATTAAGGAAGCACCAACGGCCGTTGCAGCACCTACAATAATAGTTGTCTTCAGTCCCACGGGCGACAAAGCGATGACCGGCTGCAATTTAATCAAAATCCAAGCGCCGGTTTCCACAACTACCGTGTTCCGCAAAATCGTTGCCGGCAAGGGGCCTTCCATCGCTTCATCCAGCCACAGGTGCAGGGGAAATTGAGCGCATTTGCCCATCGGGCCGGCAATCAAAGCTAAACTCAACAGCGTCGCCACTGTGGGGTCAATGTTTGCAGTCTGAGCCCAAACTGCCAACTCGTCAAAATTCCAAGTTCCCGCCAGCGGCAGAATTGCCACTACTCCCATCAGCAGGAATAAGTCTCCCACGCGCTTAGTCAAGAAAGCGTCGCGGGCTCCTGTCACCACCAAAGACTGATTGAACCACAGCCCGATTAGCAGGTAAGTTCCCAGAGTCAGGACTTCCAGAATCATGTAGCTGAAAAACAGAGAGTTGGACAAAACCAAGCCGCACATCCCCGCTTCAAACAGCCCCATCAGGGAAAAGAACCTCGCCCAGCCCCAGTCCATTTCCATGTAGCCGACTGCATAAATCTGCGCCAGAAAATTTAGTCCGGTAATCAAAACTGTCGCCCCGACGGTGACAGCAGAGATTTCTACGGGAATGGTTAAGTCTAAACCTGCCACATTCAGCCAGGGAATTAACTGGTGTTGCGTCGGTTGGTTCCAGATAGCTGTCAGGGCGATGACGCCGTGGACGAAAGCGAAGAAAGTTAAGATGGCGTTGACGTAACCGGAGGGTCTAGGCCCCGTGCGGCGAGTTATTGCTGGGAACCACAGTATCGAGAGAAATGCGCCGATGAGTGGATAGCAAGGTATAAACCAAACGGTCTGGAGTAGGATTTGAGCCATTGGCATTACCTGTAATTGTTACAAAAATTAAACAATCTGAGAATAATCTCGATCGTCAGAAGTAAAGATTTTTTGGGGTGACTGCGAGTTTCCTGTCGTTTTGAAGCCTGGAGCTGCAAAAATAGACTTATTAATTTTATATTAAGGATTGCCTGAAATTTTCATATTCCCTGATTCAGCATACTTATATAGAGATAAACTCTACTTATATGATGGAAATATCAGAGGGCGGTTGAAACCTGGTTTACACAAACGATGTCCGGATGGTGCGCGGACTAAGAGAGGATAACATAGGTCTTCAACCCGCTTGGAGTGGGTTTTGCCTGTATAGACGCGGTTTAAACCGCGAGCGTCTTCTAAGGATTAAAGTTGCTCAATTTCCCTAGCTAGTTGTGGGAGTTGGGCTTGGCGCTGTCCGATCGCCCTTGCCCTAACATTCAAAAGACCGATCGGCGTATTGAACAAATCTACCAGATCGGCGCGGGCGATCGCGCCTTTGGCCGCAGCAATCGGTAATTCCTTTAACAACCACCTAGCCAGCCGATACAAATATTCCCCTGTGGTGAATTCTCGCATCAAATCGACGCCGTGGAGTTCGTGCAAATATTTATTCGACTCGCCGTAGCGATACCATTGACTGTGCAACTGTTTCAGTGTACTGCGGTGCCGGTGTCGGACGATCGCACTTTCGGCAAAATACATTTTATATGATGTTTCCCGCAAAATCCGCCAACACAAGTCAGCATCGCCGCCACTGGTGAGGTAAGGGCGAAATAATCCTATTTGTTGTAAAACTAGCCTCCGTACAGCTAAATTTGCGGTTTGGCCGTAGGGACAAAAAAGGTGAGCGAGAGTATGTTTTTGAGATAAAGTATTTTGGCGATCGGCGTGTTGTTCTAAGATAGTTTTACCGGGCAATGCGAGTATTTCCCCAGCGCTAATTCCTATTTCTAAGTCAACGAATGGCTTAACTAAATTTTCCAGCCAGTCAGATTCCGGGCGACAGTCTGCATCGGTAAATGCGATGATTTCGCCTATTGAGGCGCGAATTCCTTTGTTTCTGGCGGCGTAGGAACTTTGAATCTGGTTTTCGGTGAGATTGCGAATGGTGATTTGACTGTTACTTCCCTTCTTACTTCCTCCCCTTAGCAAGGGGGGGACTGAGGGGGGGTTAGATGCTGCGGTTTGGAGGAGGGTTGAAGTGCGATCGCGACTTTTGTTGTCTACTAACAGATATTCTACACTGTGTGACGGGTAAGTTTGCGATCGCAGGCACTCGATCAACTCCGGCAAATCCATCTCGCCGTTGTAAACAGGCACAACCACCGAAACCTCCGGTAAAAACGTTTTAGTCATTCACAAACAACCTTAAACGATAGCATAACTAATATTGAGTAAGATTAAACGAACCGCGAAGGCGCTAAGGAGGCTAAGGAAGATAAATAAGCAAATGTAGTTCTTCCTTTGTCCTATAAGCCTCTTCGCGGTTCTTCAAATAATTAAAAAGCCTTACTAAGTTCCATTGCATTAACTGGATATAAATTGTCAAAATTATAACTTCCGAGCCTTAAACAGGCAAGATGCCTGTTCCACAACTCCATTCAGTTCTTGTGGAACAGGCATCTTGCCTGTGTCTTTCAAATAGTAGAAAATATCTCTATACATCCCCTGTGCAATCCGTTACCCAATCCGTTCTCAACTGTTTCTCGTCAACATCAGAGTCATTAACACTAACGCCCCATTAGTTAAATAAAAAATGCCAACAACCTGAGTTTCCAACCAGCCGCACAACTCTAAATGATGGTGCAGTGGAGCCATTCTTAACAGACGCTTGCCGATTCCATCAGGCCCTTTTGTAGCTTTGTAATAACCTATTTGAGCAATTACTGACAGCGTTTCTACAAAGAAAATCCCGCTGATTATTAATAATATCCAAAGGCTATTTGTTAATAAAGCTACCGCACCCAACGCACCGCCCAAAGCTAAAGCCCCTGTATCGCCCATAAACACACTGGCTGGATTGCGGTTGTGTGCTAAGAAACCGAAACAACTGCCGCTGATGCAGGCGCAAAATATCATTAATTCTGGCGAAGTAGAGGCTACAGATGCGCCTAATCCCAAAAGTGCGATCGCGCCCAAACCGCCCATCAATCCGTCAACACCATCGGTAAGATTAGTAGCATTGCTTTCGGCAACTAGCACAAAACCAGCCAGTGGCCAGAAAAGCAAACCTAATGGCAATACCCAACCGAAAGGCAAAGCAACATTTGTAGAAATAGCAGGTTGATGAAACATCAGCCACAGACAAAATAGAGCAGCAAAACTTATTTGCAAAGCCAATTTCATCCGAGGAGAAATACCTTTGTTCGACTTACGTCGCAGAATTTGCCAGTCATCTATCCAGCCAATGAAACCGTAAGCTAAAGTTAAAGCCGATACGGCAACAACATCTGAGTTAAACTTAGACCAAAGTAAAGCGACTGCTACCCCTGCCGGTACAAAAAAGATACCTCCCATTGTCGGCGTTCCCGCTTTTTTCAAATGGGCTTGGGGGCCATCTTCGCGAATTATTTGTCCGGCTTTTAGTTGCTGGAGTAAGGGCACAACTACATAGCCCAACCCCGACGCAACTAAAGCACAAACAACTAGCGGCATAAATAGTGATGCAGGTAAATTCAAAAATCTACCCGCTGCTACATCTAAACCGATCGCTACAATGCCTAGTCCCAAACCCAGCAGCAGGAATAAATTCTTGCCTGTAAGTTTGAGAGGCAGACTAAAAGGGATTTTCTCATCCAAAAAATTATCCATAACACTCCTCACCACACACTATTTGAGAATAAGCAATTGACAATGGGGGGATAGGGTGCGATACAGGAGATTGAGAAATCTCTTAGTTTTTCTTCCCTGTTTCCTGTTGATTTCTTCACCCTTCTACCCGTTATTCTTCGCCTACACTCACATCCTCTTCTACTTCTTCTTCTAAATCATCGTAAGGACTGTCGTCAACTGCCATCAGTTCAGAAATTTCTTCTTCGTGTCGATAGTCGGGTTCTTGGACATCCCTTGCTAACAGGCGATTGTTAGATTCCAACCAGTCTAAAAGAGAAGATTGCTGCTTTAATGGAATTACATCCGCAGGCAAGTGGCGAGGTATTTGACGCAGAGATGGGTTGTACATGATTCTCGGTTTTTAAAGACAAAGACGCGATCGAGTAGAGGTAACGTTTTGCCGACGGACTGCTCATTTGATCAAGCACTTGCAAATCGGGCATTTAGCAAGGCTAAAGCATTATACCACAGGCACTGTTTGGTTCCGGATCGGATAAGATGGGAGACCCAAAAGGCGATCGCCCCCAAGCATGGGCATGAGGATAACACTAAAATCCGCTCTTGCCAATCCTTCTTTAGCCCTAAGCATTGTAATCTGAGACGATCGTCTTTAAAATATCACGCGACAGGTGGCGATCCTATTCTGCAAGCTTCGCTAAGGGCAAGGCGTTGATTCACAACAGTCTCCTGGTTTTTCATCAAAGCCTGAGCCCGAATGCCCTCTGGCTTCTTCAGTCAACTCTCAAGCAATAAATCTCAGAATGGATATAACGGCAGCGGTTTTATACAACAAAGAGGGTTACCACACCGGAGGGCAAAAACTTCTGGGGCGTCATTCAGCCGGAGAAGGGTTTCTCAAAAGCTTAGTCCAACACGGAACCGCTAACTCTCTCTACTGTTGCGCCGATAGCGAAACAACCTTTAAGGAGTTTTGTTCGCACATCCAACCTTGGCTGCAAAAACCTCGGAAAGTCCGCTGGATTCCGATGGAACGACCGGATTTGCTATCTCAACCGGGCACAATTTACCGACCCGATCCGGTTCTGTCGCAGATGGTTTGGGCGCGCAGATTTGTCGATCAGCGGGCCTACAGCGTTTGCGGCGTTACTCACACGATCGGTACAAAATACATCATGGACGCGATCGGCGATTTGATCACCGCACCCATGCAGCCTTGGGACGCCCTGATCTGCACCTCTGCAGCCGTGAAAACAGCAGTAGAAGGAGTTATGAGGGAGTGGTCTGAATATTTAGCCCAGCGTAACGGCGGTAAACCGGAAATTTTGGTCAAATTCCCCGTTATTCCCCTAGGAGTCGATTGCAGCGCGTTTCCGCAGGGTGTGGAAGCAGTTAATAGTCGCCGCCAACTGCGACAAGAACTCGGCATTTCTCCCGAAGATATTGTTGTGTTATTTGTGGGTCGATTGACTTTTTCTGCAAAAGCTCATCCGGTACCCATGTACATCGCCCTAGAACGGGCATCACAACAGACAAAAGCCAAAATCCACTTAATTCAAGCCGGTTGGATCGAAGATCCGAGAGAAGAACCCGACTTTAAAAATAGTGCACAAATATTTTGTCCCTCGGTCAATGCTATTTTTTTAGATGGGAGACAGCCGGAAATTAGAATAAATATTTGGTCGGCGGCAGACATTTTCATTTCGCTTTCCGACAACATTCAAGAATCCTTCGGACTGACACCAATAGAAGCCATGGCGAACGGACTGCCGGCCATAGTCTCCGATTGGAACGGATACAAAGAATCTGTACGCCACGAAATAGAGGGCTTCCGCATTCCCACACTCATCCCGCCCCCAGAATCTTGTTTAGATTTAGCCCTAAATTATCTTGACGGCAGCTTAAATTGGCCGACTTACATGGGTCACACTTCCCTAGCCACAGCAGTTGACATTGATGCTTGCACCCTGGCGTTGTGCCAATTAATTGAAAACCCCGAATTGAGAAAGCGGATGGGGGAAAATGCGAGACAAAGGGCAAAAGAAATTTATGATTGGAAAGTAGTAATTGCTGCTTACGAACAATTGTGGCAGGAATTAGCAGAAATTCGCCTTGCCGCACCGGAGTCAGCACCTTTAAAACCTGGGAAGCCGCCTTATCCCCTAGGCGACGATCCGTTTCGGGTATTGGGTAATTATGCGACTAGAAGTTTAAGCAATGAGATGATGCTGAGTCTGGGTGCGATCGCCACACCAGAACTTTTCAAGCAGGTACAGACAATTAGGTTTACCAGTTTTGGTGAGGATAGGAGAAGATCTGTTAGCATTCAGATGGAGATATTGGATACAATTAAGCACGAAGGTGCGATCAGTGTGGGGGAAGTTATCCGACGCTACGTTAAAAACGAGCAAGAATTAGCATACCTATATCGGACGATGCTCTATCTGGTGAAATTTGGTATCTTAGTTATTAGTCATTAATCTATGTAGGGTGCACACTGGACACAGACAAACCCAATAATAAGCGCGCTAAAAACGACTTGTCGCGTAATTTATAAATAATATTGAACGCGAACTCAAGAATATTTTTTCCTTCTTCATCCCTCTTCCTAAAAAAATATATGCTTAGAAAATCTGCACTATTAGAGATAATTGCTGGTAAGAATCGCGGTTTGCTGGCCACTCCCAGCGACAAACAAGCGATTTTAAGTGCGATCGCCCAATTGGAAGATTACAACCCCACAACACGCCCTGTCGAAGCTGCAGAGCTTTTAAATGGAGATTGGCGGTTATTGTACACCACCAGCCGCGAACTGCTGAATCTTGACAGTTTTCCCTTGGTGAAATTGGGTCAAATTTATCAATCTATCCGCGTCAAAGAATCTAAAATTTACAACATTGGCGAACTTTACGGCTTGCCTTATTTGGAAGGAATTGTCAGTGTAGCGGCGAGATTTGAGCCAACTTCGGAACGGCGAGTGCAGGTGAAGTTTGAGCGGTCTATAGTAGGTTTAAGCAGGTTGATTGGCTATGAATATCCGGGGAAGTTTATCGATGAGATTGAGTCGGGGAAAAAGTTCGCTGCTGTAGATTTCGGGCTGGATACTCGCGAACAGCAGGGATGGCTGGATATTACTTATTTGGATAAAGATTTGCGGATTGGACGGGGGAATAAAGACAGTGTTTTTGTATTGACAAAAGAGTGATTTTGTGATGTGTGATTAAGTGCGATCGCCCCTTAACTCATTCTCAATTTATCTTTCCTTCATCCGCGTTAATCTGCGGTTACAAATCAAAAATATATCCCTTTTGTCAACAGTTCAAGACTTCATAAATATTGTTACTCCGTCAGTTTTGTCTGTTCTTTCTTTTCCGTCGGCATTGACTTTCTGACAGCTAGCATCAACTCCGCTTCGCTACATCGATACAAATCTCGCATTCGGAATACTTGCCAAACTTCCATCTTTGGCAAGGTTCGGCTTTTTTCCCAGTTGCGAATTGAAGACTCCGCGCATTCTAGTTCCCGTGCTACGTCTAAGATTGTCAGCCCTGCACGTTCTCTCAAGGCTCTCAAATCCATAGCTGAATAAACCTTTC
Organism: Microcoleus sp. N9_A1; assembly: GCF_036701795.1. Taxonomy (NCBI): domain Bacteria; kingdom Bacillati; phylum Cyanobacteriota; class Cyanophyceae; order Oscillatoriales; family Microcoleaceae; genus Microcoleus; species Microcoleus sp. N9_A1. The sequence continues at coordinate 188,472 of NZ_JAUBRI010000001.1, read as the reverse complement.
AATATAACAAGTGTTAATATTTAGCGCCAAGTATTGACACATGAGGTGAGTTTGGTGTTTAATCATAGTAGTAGAGGCGTTAGTCGATTTCCGGCAAGAGACTTACTAACGCCCTTTCCTGTAGTCCATAGAGGATACTAAACCATCATGCCACAAAACGGTTATCAACAGGGATTCACTGCGAATCCTCGGGCGATCGCGTACCAAAAACGCCTTTACCCTTGGGCGATTGCCAAACTCATGCCCAGTATGCAGCGGGCGATTGTGGGGCGATTTCGCAGTCGATCGGATGCTGACGGACACTTGCTGTGTCTGCGTCAACTGATGCCTCAAGCAACCCTTGTCGTAGTTTTTGACTTGCAACCAGACTTAGAAGTACCAATTGCTGCGCCCACAGCAATTCGATAAGCAGAAGGATCTGATCCCCCCCTTAAAAAAGGGGGGCTATAAAAATTGACAAATTACTAACTACTAATTACCGCAGCAGATAAATATCAACCTAAGTTAGGATAATTTTATCCTCAATTTGCTTTTAAATCATGACTTCTACAACTGCCAAATTCATCGTGTCTCAAGTGGGAGAAATTCCCCAATGGCAAGCCGCGACATGGGAAGATTATGTAGCAGCCTGCGAAGATCCATCTTTGGAGGAAGCCAGAATATTTTTTTATGAAGGATATCTTTGGATAGACATGGGTAATGAAGGGCCTCAGCACGCCAGATTTAACGATCTGTTTACTATCATATTTTTCGTGTGGTTTACTACCAAAATAGGACAAACTTTTGATTCTCTCAGCGGTTGTGTAATTGAGAAACCTAAAGTGGGAGCGGGTGCACCAGATAAAGTTTTATACATCGGCGGAGATTTCCACCAATGGCAAAAAGGGGAACCCCGCCGAATTAATCTGAATCAGTCGCGAGTTCCCGATTTAGTCGGGGAGATAGCCGATACTACTTTGGCCAGCGATTTAGATGAAAAAAAGCGGTTGTATGCTGCTTTGGGAATTCCTGAGTATTGGGTAGTAGATATTAAGGGCGAGACAGTTTTGGCATTTCGCTTGCAGGAAAACGGGAAATATCAGGAATGCGACATTTCCGGTGCTCTTGAGGGATTGCCAATTGCTTTACTATCGGAGACTTTGAAACTTTTGGGTGATGGAAATGGGACGGCTGCGATGCGGTTTGCTCAACAAATTGGGAAGTTGTAGAGAAGTTAGCGAAAAGTGCGTGAAGCGTAGCTATCCCGTAGGGAATCGCTCTTAATTTTTTACACACTTATAGCCTCAATCATAACATATAATAAAAATATATCTGCCCTGTTAATCTGCCATGAATGTACAATCTGTTTCGCGTTATGTCGCACGTCACCCTGAAATCTTGCAAAGCGAACCAATTATCGCAGGAACCAGGACTTCCGTTCGGGCGATCGTGGAATTGTGGCGTTTGGGTATAACTCCTGAAGAAATCCCCATGCACTTACCTCACCTGAAATTAGCTCAAATTTTTGACGCGCTGAGCTTTTATTTGGATAACCAGGAAGAAATAAATACTTATATTGAGCGCAATCGAATTCCTGAAGAATTGATTCATCCTGCTGTTAAAGCTGCAATGAGAAAGCCGTGAAACTGTTTGCAACCATTTATGTTTGCAACCATTTATACAGATGAAGATGTTTCTAGGCTTGTAGCTACTTTACTGCTGGGTAGAGGGTTCGATGTGACGACAACCAGCGAACAGGGAATGCTGAGTAAATCCGATAGCCAACAATTAGCTTACGCAGCATCTATGGAGCGATGTTTGCTCACCCATAATCGCGTAGACTTTGAGCGACTGCATCTAGATTATATGACAGAAGGAAAACAACATTCTGGGATTATTGTGATTCCTCAAAAGAACGCCTATGAGATTGCTCAACGGGTTGCTATTTTATTAAATACGCTAACGGCTGATGAAATCGCCAATCAGCTTTTATATGTATAAAGCGATCGCACTCTAGCCCCAAAAACCGATCGCACTCTCCTCCAAAAATGCGATCAAAATTATCGGCGTCTATTTGCGTCATCAGCCTCAATCTGCGGTAAAAAAGATTAATCGCCTCGCTTACAATCATAAAAAATCTAAAATCTAACATCATAAAAAAATGCTCCGACTATCCCAAACCCAACTCAAAATCCTCGAAGAATGCCCCCGCAAATTCCAACACAGCTACCTCGAACTACTCGCCACCACCGCCTCCCCAGAACACAAAGAAAAACTCACATGGGGAAGCCACTTTCACCTATTAATGCAGCAGCGAGAACTCGGACTTCCCATTGAATTTATCATCCAACAAGACCCCGAACTGGGACGCTGTGTGGCAGCATTTATCAACACCGCACCCGAACTTTTCGCCAATTCAGAAAATAGCGATAGAATTTTCCGCCAAGCCGAACACCCCCGCACCCTAATTTTCCAAGACTACCTATTCACCGTTATCTATGACTTGCTAATAGCAGAACCAAACGCCGCCCAAATTCTCGACTGGAAAACCTATCCCCGCCCTCAAAAATCAAAATGGATAGCCGAAAGTTGGCAAACTCGCCTCTATTTATATGTTTTAGTAGAAACCAGTGACTATTCCCCCGAACAAGTTTCCATGACATACTGGTTCGTACAATTGCAAGGAGAAGAACCGCCGCAAAAACTCACATTTTATTACAACCAAACAGAACACGATCGCACAAAACAAGATTTAACCCACCTATTGCACCAGCTAACCGACTGGCGACAGCGCTATGGTGAAGGCGGCGAATTCTTCCCCCAAGTAGAAATTAGTTCCAATCTTTGCGCTTCCTGTCAATTCGCCACTCGCTGCAACCGCACACAAGATACCAAAGCTTCCTCACTAAATCTTCCCGCAGAAACTCCCGCAAATTGGCTGCCAAATCTTGCTATAATCGACGAAATATTTATTTAACATAACTGATAACTCTCTACAATCTAAAAAATCTAATTGAAAATCTAAAATCTAAAATAGAATGACAGAAACCCCTCAAAACTGGCAAAATCAACCCTTACCCCAACCCCCAGCTTGGCTGATCCAAGCTGTCAGAAACCACGCACCAGAACTCCCCGGAAATTATGCCGCTGCACTTCTCTGGTATAGAGGAATTCAAAACCCCGAACAAATACCCGGTTTCTTAAATCCCCAACTTTACCAACCAGCAAGTCCCTTTGAGTTTGGGCTAGAAATGACCTGGGCGATAGAAAGAATCCAGCAAGCACGAAACAGCGCAGAAAAAGTCGCAATTTGGGGAGACTTCGACGCCGACGGCATTACCTCAACCTCCGTACTTTGGGACGGACTGGGAGAATTTTTTGCTCAAAATGACCAACTAATTTATTACATTCCAAACCGCTTAACCGAATCTCACGGACTCAATATCACAGGAATAGATGCCTTAGCAAAATCTGGAATTAGCTTGATTATTACCTGCGATACTGGCAGTACAAACATCGCCGAAATCGAATATGCCACCAGCTTAAACATCGATACAATTGTTACCGACCATCATACATTACCAGACGATCGCCCGCCAGCTACAGCCATTATCAATCCCCGCTACTTCCCCCCAAACCACCAACTATTTAACCTTTCAGGAGTGGGAGTAGCTTACAAATTAGTTGAAGCATTATATCACACATTACCGGATATTCCGCAGCGCCCGCTCACAGATTTATTAGAATTAGTAGCGATCGGCTTAATTGCCGATTTAGTCCAACTTACAGGAGACAGCCGCTACCTCGCACAAATCGGCATCCAACAACTGCAAAAACAAATCGCAAATCCCACCCGCCCAGGAGTTGCAAAATTGCTCGAACTGTGCAAAAGATCGGGCGATCGCCCAACCGACATTTCCTTCGGCCTTGGCCCTCGAATCAACGCCGTCAGCCGCATTCAAGGCGATGCCAGCTTCTGCGTAGAACTCCTCACCAGCCGCGACAAAAAACGCTGCGAAGAACTAGCAAATTTAACCGAAATTGCCAACTCCCGGCGTAAATCTTTACAAAAAGATGTTGCCAAAGATGCCGCCAACAAACTAGCCAAACTCGACCTCTCAACTACTAGCGTCATCGTCCTCAGCGACCCCCAATGGCCCGTAGGAGTATTAGGATTAGTAGCGGGACAAATCGCCCAAGAATACGGCCGCCCCGTGATTTTATTCAGCACAGAAGGAAGCGAAGAAATTAACGAAAATTCCCCGGAAACGCAATTTCCCTCTTTCTTAGATCCAGAATCACAAACACTTTCCCCATCCAAAATTGCCAGGGGTTCGGCGCGTTCCGCCAATCAAATCGACCTTTACCAATTAGTCAAAGACCAAGCGCATTTATTGCACAGATTTGGCGGTCATCCCTTCGCCGCCGGATTGAGTCTCCCCGTTGAAAATATCCCCCTATTTACAGATGCGGTAAATCAGCAACTACGACAACAATACAGCACCGATAGTTTAACAGCCACCCCTGTTCAAGCAGACCTAAAAATTACTGTCTCCGAATTAGGCAAAGACTTATTTCAAGAATTAAAATTGCTCGAACCTTGTGGCATGGGCAACCCCGCCCCCAAATTGCTGATTGAAAACTGCTGGTTTGAGAATCTTTGGAATCAAAAAATCAAGGATTTGAAAGGGCAAAAAGTAGAATATATCAAAACAGAATTTACAATTAGGGATGAATCTAGCGATACGGGATTTCCCGGCATTTGGTGGGGACACAATCAAAACGAAGTTCCCCAATGCCACTGCGATGTCACCGTTGAACTCGATTTTAATACTTACAAATCGCGCTATGAAGTGCGCCTCGTATCAGTGCAAGAACGCACGGAAGACAATCAAATCAATTCCCCGACTAAAATAGATTGGATTGTAGACTGGCGCAATAGAAATAACGATGAAGAGTTATTAGGCGCTAGCACAAACTTAGAATCTCCAATGCCGATCGACAATCTAGTTTACAATTCCGAAAAGGTCGATCGCGAAAACTCGATCATCCTCAAAGAATGCCCCGCAAGCTGGGACGAACTGCGGATCTGGTTTCGGCAAGCACAGCACACTCAGAAAAAACTCGCGATCGCCTACACATTACCCCCACTCGTACCCCCACAGCAAATCTGCCAACAGCTAATCGGCATCGCCAAATACCTCAGCCGCACCAAAAAACCCGTCACCAGACAGCAACTAACCCAAAAACTCGGCATCAGCGACACATCCCTGCAACTCGGGTTCAAAACCCTAACATATCTCGGTTTCAAAATCAATTATCGCGATCGAGCTTTCCACATCACCAGACAACCCGAAAGCCCACAGCAAGAAGACGCGCCACAGCAAATCCCTAAATCCTTATTAGATAGCCAATCCATCCAATTCTCCGTGCCAAATTCCCCCATCGCCGCCCGTTTTGCAGCGCAATTCCTAGCAGCAGTCTCCGAAGAACAATTCCGGCGGAAATATTTCTGTGAAGTACCCCTCTCCACCATTGTGTCGATCGCCAGAGAGACTGTTTTCCAGGAAGATTCTACAGCAATTCCCTTCTAACTCACATCTTGCACCATTCTCAATAAGCTTTGTATGAACAGGCAAGATGCCTGTTCCACAAGAAAATTCACTCTTTGTGGAACAGGCATCTTGCCTGTTCCTGAGAATGGTGCTAGATGTGAGTTCTAACTGATCTCTAGCACCATTGTTAAGCATAGGCAGGATGACAGTTCCACTCATGAGATAACTTTTCTTGTGGGGCCGGCGCTCGCTCCCGCCTGTGGGGCTGGCTGTTTACCCTGTGAAGCGAGAGAGATTTTTGTGGCTCTGGAGAGGCCTATTCCTGACATGGATGCAACATCTCAGTTCTAAGAAATATCTTACTTCTGAATTCATCCCGATAAAATAAGGCATAGGACAATGAGAGTTATCCGTTGCGAGTCAGGCGCAAAACTCATAACTCCTAACTCACAAGCCAAAACCCAAAACTCCCCACCGCCAAACTCGATCGCCCATCTCCAATTTAAAACCCCTATGCTTCTCTGTCCCCGCTGCCAATTTGAAAATCCCAATCCAAACAAGTTTTGTCAACAATGCGGAAATTCCCTAATTTACAAACCTTGCCACGAATGCGGTGCCCAAGTCGCTTTTAGCGCCGCATTATGTCAGAATTGCGGCGTCACAACAGGTCAAGTGTGGCGGGCTATTATCTGCGGTCGATCGAATTTTCCAGCAGTCGAGCCAGACGAGTCCACCCTACCCCCAGCCGAGTTTCCGCAAACTACATCGCCCCAAAACTCTGCTGAACCAATCACAGACAGCATTCAAACAGAAATAACCACCCCAGCCGAATCCCCAATAGCAGTCGAACCAACTTCTCCACAGCCAAGCGACGGCGAATTCAGCAGCCCAGAAATTGACCCTGTGGTAGCCGTGGGGGCGATCGCACCAGCATCCTTTCAAACAACCGAAAAAAGCTCTACTACAGCACCAGAGGGCGAAATAACCCCATCGGAGCAGAATTTTACAACCGCACCACAGCCTAAACAAATCCAGGAAGCAACCGAGAACCCCGACAGCCCAAACATAGCTGACACCTCCCCTCCATCTCCAGAATTCCCCATCCCCAATTCAGAATATTTAATCCCTTCCCAGCCAGCAGGAGCTTATTTAGACACCCAGCAGCGCTACCAACTCCTAGAAACCGTGCCGCCGAGAAAACGCTCAGACACAGTAGCAGTAACAGTATTGGACTGTCAGCCGCTGGAAATGTCACCCCTCAAAGCCATGCTAGCAGCCAACTCTGCCAGCGTCGCCAGACGAACATCCCCCTATACCGCAGCAATCAAAGGCGGAGAAAATTCAACCAATTCCGCCTTAGCAGAGCTTTGCCAAGGCATAGCTGAACCTTATCTGGCACTCCGGTGGCAATTCTCTCAAAACCTGCCAGTCATTCACGATAGCTGGTCAGACAACGAACAGGCAGTGCTGCTGCTAGAAGACTGCTCCCAATGGCCGCTGCTGGTAGAACGGTGGAATCAACCGGAAACTTCCACCCAGCAAATTTTATACTGGCTGCACGAAATGACAGAACTCTGGGCAGCCCTAGAACCCTGGCACTGTCGGCAAAGCTTATTGGAACTGACTAATTTGCGAGTCAACCCCGACTCTTCCTTTTCCTTGGCTTCTTTGCGGCTGCAATACCTCTATCCCGAACCCGCCGGCTCAAACCTGCAACTGGTAGATTTGGGGCAATTGTGGCAGGTGATATTTAGCCAGTCCGATCATCGCACTCAGTTTGGCGCCTTGCTCGAACTGCTGCAACAAATGTACAGAGGCGAAATTAACACAATCGAAGAATTGCGATCGCGCCTAGAAACTGTTCCCCTCGAACTCCAACCCGCACCTTCACCAAGCTCAACCCCGACACGCAGGCATTACCGCAGCCCCGACGAGTCGCCCCCCGAGGTTGGCGAGGTCTTAACTCAGCCGATGCCACTCCAGATTTACAGCTTAGAAGACGCAGGCCTCACCGATGTTGGCCGCACGCGCGACCACAACGAAGACTTCTTCAGCATCTGGACTCAGCTCAACAAACTCGAAAGTTCCTTCGGTCGCATTTTTCAAACCAAAGGGCTTTACATTCTCTGCGACGGCATGGGCGGACACGACAGCGGAGAAGTAGCCAGTCAACTAGCCGCTGAAACCCTCAGAGAATTCTTTCAAACCTGTTGGGAAAATCAACTACCTGCGGCAGACACCATCCGCGAGGGAGTCCTGCTAGCCAACAAAGCCATCTTTGAAATCAATCAAAAGGACGGACGCTCCGGCAGCGCCCGCATGGGTACAACTCTAGTCGCAGTCTTAGTTCAAGACACCCAATTCGCCGTTGCCCACGTCGGCGACAGTCGCCTCTACCGACTGAGAAAGGGACAAACCCTAGAAAAAATCACCTTAGACCACGAAGTAGGTCAGCGCGAAATTAAGCGCGGGGTTGACCCGGAAACTGCTTATGCCCGTCCCGACGCCTATCAACTAACTCAAGCCATCGGTCCGCGAGACAGTAATTTTCTCAAGCCTGACGTGCAGTTTTTAGACTTGTGCGAAGATACTTTATTGATTTTGGCTTCCGACGGCTTGACAGATAATGATTTGTTGGAAACTCACTGGCAGAACACTCTCGAACCCCTATTCAATCCCCAAGCTGATCTCGACCAGGGAGTTGCCGAGTTGATTGAACTGGGTAACAAACGCAACGGTCACGACAATATCACGGCAATTATCATTCGGGCGCAGGTAGGCGCATTTCGATTTTAGAATTTGGATGCTGCCAACTTTTTCAAAGGTGGCGCTTTTCCCCCGCGACCGCTTGGGTTAAACCTGCAATCATTGCAGAGAAAGGATACAGCTTCGGCAGTTTCCGAACCAGGCTTTACGGCTTGCTCTGCTATTAGGAATCCGGTGTTGAAACAGCTTCCGTTTGATCGCTCAAAAACTGATTGCAGCCCCATACGATTGCTGAAAAGCTGTTGAGGGCAAACCATTTATCAGTAGCTTTAATTTTGAGAGTCTGTTCTGAGAATCTGGGGGGAAAACTGGCTTGATAGTAAGTGGATTCATCCTAGCTGAAAGAGCTTTCTCCTACAGAAAGAGTTAGTTTAATAAAAAAAAATAAACTAAAATGAAGTAGGCAGCAGGTGGGCTGATGCGAAATCTGTTTTATACCCGATCGCTCTCGGAGCAAGGTGGTCTAGGCGGGAATTGCCCGCCCTACATGATGTGGGACGTAAATCACAATCTGCTGCAACATCAAATTTACGTAAAAGTTTAGTGATTGTTTACCTAGTTTTTGTAGTTTCAAGTGTTAAATCAATCGAGTATATTTTGAGGAGCGCTCGACCCTTCTTAATTTTTACGGATAATTGTTCCCAAAAAACTATTTATAACTTAATTGTTTATGGAATCTTTAATCACAATCAGGATATTATAAAGTTTTAGTGAAACTCACCTGTGAAGCTCATAATTAATTTTTAATTTCTAATTTTTCAAAGCCCTACGCCCCTAATCTGTAAATTCCCGCCAACTCTCACTGCCACATCAGGGAGTTCAACCACATCAATCGAAAATGCTGCTGACTCTTTTAGATCCAGACAAACAGACCCCCCTGCAACAGTGGAGTTTCGAGAGCGAATCCATTATTCGCATCGGCCGCTCTCCTGAAAATCACGTTGTGATCCCCAATGCTCTAGTGTCACGGCAGCATCTGGAATTGCAAAGAGTTAATAGCGGCACGTCAAGTCAGTGGTACTTAGTCAATTCCGGGACAAATGGGACTTTGGTTAACGGTATTCTGATGTCTCAGGGTTGGATATCCGACGGTGCCCTGATCCAGTTGGCGCGGGGCGGCCCAATTTTGCAATTCCAAGTTATTACTATTGAACTCGGCGGCAAAATTAAGGCGAACCCCAACGTCAATCTCGCCGCCCCGCGGTGTACCCACGCGGGAAACCCGCCGGAGAATTTATTCTGTATCCACTGTGGCGAACCGATTAAAGTCGATCGCACTGTGCGACACTACCAAGTGTTGCGAACTTTGGGCCAAGGCGGTATGGGGACAACGACTTTAGCCTGGGATCGAGAGCTCGCGAAAGCTCAACAACCCGGAAGTTCCCCAGCAGCTTCTCTGGTAGTCCTCAAGGAAATGAATGCTGACATGGCTCAAATCGCCAAAGCTCAAGAACTGTTTGAACGTGAAGCTAAAACTCTCAAGGCCCTCCACCATCCAGGAATTCCTCAGTTTTTTGACTTTTTTGTGGAAGGGGGCAAAAAATACTTGGTGATGGAAATGCTCCACGGCGAGGATTTAGAAAAACGCATCTACAACCGCGGGCCTGTTGCTCCCCAACAAGCAATAGAGTGGATGATCCAAACCTGTGAGGTTTTGGACTACATTCACTCTCAAAAACCCCCGATCGTCCACCGGGATATTAAACCTGCTAATTTGCTAGTGCGCCACCGGGACAATTGCATTACACTGCTGGATTTTGGCGCCGTTAAAGAAATCGGCACTCCTCCGGGCACTCGCATCGGCGTTGAAGGCTACACCGCACCAGAACAAGACCGGGGACAGCCTCTGCCTCAGTCGGATTTATATGCTATTGGGCCTACTTTGATTTTTTTGCTGACGGCCCAAAGCCCTCAAAACTTTTACGGGAAAATAGCTGGAGGTTACGGGTTTAAGCTCGAAAATATTCCGACCATCGCCCCCAAGCTGCGGGACACCATTTTGCGAACCACGGCAGCTAAGCCTGGGGATCGCTTTCAAACAGCTCAACAATTAGCTCGAGCTTTAGCAGCTTGCCTCTAAAAGAAGTCATTAGTCATTGGTCGTTAGTCATTAGTTAGGAGTCCTGCCGTCAACCGAACGACCGGCTTTCGGGCAAGCTGTTATCTGTCAACCGAACGACGGAGTTCACGGCAAGCTGTCAACCGTCAACCCTTCGACAAGCTCAGGGCAAGCTGTCAACTGTCAACTGTCAACCGTCAACTGTCAACTGTTATTCTTCGTCCCAAGCTTCTACAGCTATCAACTCGCTCACGGGGTCTTGCATAGAAAAATCAAACTCTAGCAATTGCTGTTTCCAGTACGGCCATTCGTCGCCGTAAAGCAGAGCAATTTTCCAAATGCTGTCTGTGGGCTTGATAATGTCAGACGTGACGAGAGAATGCACCTGACGCTGGAACTTAACCATCGGCTGTATAACCTTCTGGCTCATAATACCTCTTGAATTGTTTAAATTTTGTGTAATTACCACTTCCCAGCTCTCACTTTTTACCGCAGTTTCGCCAAGAACAGTCTCGCCAAGATACGTGTAGATTTTTGTCGGGAAGCTACATATTCAACTTGTATCTTAACAGAGTTCGTTTTGACAAGGGCCTATAAGCAGGACTGAAGAGTCAAGACCGACTTCAAAGAATTAATCATCTTTAAAATGTCCCGCTATATGCTGTCGATCGACAGTGGGAGGTTTGCCGCCTCGATTGTTTCCACATAGTGGTAGATGCAAGGGCTGCGTTCGGCTTGTTCTTGAAAAGGCTGAGTTTGCGTAGGAGAAACTGCAACTACTGCGCTTTCGCTGCTACAGCGTAATTTCCGCTTTCCTGCGGGTAAACCACACCTGTTTCACCTTCGACGCTGGGTTCGCTGTGAAAGTGGGGTCTGAGCTACATAAACTGATTATAACTCTACTCACCGCAAAAGCGATCAAAAATTGTTGGATACTGTTGATCGCCATCCCTAAATGTCGCTCGAACATTCTAGGCTGCCCCACGTGGGCCAGCAGGCAAGTTTCAAACCCATCGTCCGTCTTGATTCAATAAATCTAAAAGCTCAAATCTCAAATCTCAAATCTAAAATTGTATGACTTGGACAAGGCGACACATTCTCACTCTGGCTGATTTTACCTCGGACGAATACGATACGGTGCTGCAAACAGCAGCCAGTTTTCGGGAGGTGCTCGGCCGCCGCACGAAGAAAGTGCCGGCCCTGCAGGGTCAAGTGGTCGCGAATTTGTTTTTTGAACCTTCTACCCGGACTCGCAATAGTTTTGAGTTGGCGGCTAAGCGTCTGTCGGCGGATACGCTAAATTTTACGCCGGGAAGTTCTTCTCTAACGAAGGGGGAGACTATTCTGGATACGGCTAAGACTTATCTGGCGATGGGAACGGATTTGATGGTGATCCGGCACGAACAAGCTGGAGTTCCCAGCACAATTGCTTCGGAAATGGATCGCTTGGGTTCGAGAGTCAGCGTTCTCAATGCTGGAGACGGCCAGCACGAACACCCATCGCAAGGTTTGCTAGACTTATTTACTATTTGTGCTCTGTTAGATACCGAACGTCCGCGGCTGGAACTTTTAGCGGGCAAAAAAATTGCTGTGGTGGGGGATATTTTGCATTCGCGAGTGGCTAGGTCTAATATTTGGAGTCTAACGGCTTCTGGGGCCGAGGTTCATTTGGCCGGGCCGCCGACTTTGCTACCGCTGTTGTTTGCTGAGTGTGGCGACGGTAGGGAAGGCAAATTATTTTTGCACTGGCAGCTTGAACCTGCTTTGGCTGATGCTGATTTTGTGATGACTTTGCGGCTGCAAAAGGAACGGATGAGCGAGCATTTGCTGCCGAGTTTACGAGAGTATCATTCTTTGTACGGAATTACGCGCGATCGGCTGAAACTCTGCAAGCCGGATGTGAAGGTGTTGCACCCGGGCCCGGTTAACCGCGGCGTGGAAATTAGTTCGGATTTGATGGACGATCCCCAGTTTAGCCTGATTTCTCAGCAAGTTACCAGCGGCGTGGCGGTGCGGATGGCCTTACTGTATCTGATCGGCGGCGGTAAAGTTTAGGTTGTTATTTGTTAGTGATTAATTTCGGATATTCGATTATTTTCAGTCTCCATCGCCTCTTTAAAATAATCGTTACCCAGTATGGCCGGGTAACGATTAAAACTCTTTCTAGAAATGTAAAGTGATCTAGTTAAGAGTTAGGAGATCCAGGACGCAGACACCCAGCCGCCACCTTTGACTTGGGCCCAGCCGTTTCTGTAACGACCGGTCAATTTGATGTGGTCTCCATAATATAACTTGCCGATTACATGAGAACAGCCATTGGGACGGTTGCGGATATTCAGTCGGCCGCCATTAGTGACAACTTTGGCGTAGCTGTGATGGCCGTGATGGCTTTTCTTGCCGCAGCGGGAGTAGCAACTTGCGGCCTGCGCTTCACCACCGACACTCAGAACAGACAGGGCTACTGCCATACCTGCAACGCCTACCATTGCCGATTTAGGAATTTTAAATTCCAGTTGGAGTTCGGACTCTGGAGATTCATAAGCAACAAAAGAGTGGCTCAATGCTAGTGCTTCCATAGTTTCCTCGTGATTGTTGTTAACCTTTCTTGGTGCAGACTCAGGTCGAAACCTCAATTAACAGCCCAAACCATTAACTTATGTTTCATAAAAGCCACAAAAGGGCGTTAAGGTCTTGCTTTTGCCGAGTATTGGCTAATGTTCCTGAACCCTGCACAGGTATATCATGTCATCTATGTAGCTTTCCGGAACAAAAAAATAAATAAAGTTTACATCCACTGCTAAACATTTTGCCGACGCGGATCAGAACTCCGGGCAGAATTAAACTTAACTGTCTCATTCAAAAGGGGAGGAAGTAATCGTTTGGGGTGTGAGATTGCTTGTACTGAGTTGCGAATGACACTACTTATTTGGGTGTTTATTTATTGAATTGCTACAGCAATATCGCCAGTTAACTCGCTCGAACAAGCATCCGGCTCGTCTTCAAGCACAATCTTAATTTGCTTCGGGCCAGTCATAGTGTAGCCGATCGCACTTGTGCAGAAGTTCGGGGCAATAGCGTCTAACCCTTACCCATGCTACGAAATATGGCTCAAGATTCACCACCCAGTTTCCCGGACAAGGATGCAAGATCGATCGCGACTTGATTTGTGTCAAGATCAATTAACTTATCCAGCACCACTTTTTTGGCAATGAACTCCTTCGCTGCACTTTCGATCGCCACAATTCCTCAACGCCATGAATCAGACAGCTTCGCCATTACCTTAGCGCCGTTGTGTGTAGAGGAAATATACGCTTTGGCAGATGACCCCGCCAACGGAGCCGTGGTAATTATGAGCGGTACAGTCCGCAACCAAACTGACGGTCAAGCTGTAGTTTCCCTAGAATATCAAGCCTACGAACCGATGGCCGTGCGAGTATTCCAGCAAATCGCTACTGAAATCCGTCGCCAGTGGGCCGATGTCAATCGGGTTGCCATTCACCACCGCGTCGGACACTTGCAGGTGGGCGAAATCAGCGTACTGGTGGCTGTTGGCTGTCCCCACCGGGACTCGGCTTTTGCAGCTTGCCAGTACGCCATAGATACGCTCAAACACAATGTACCGATTTGGAAAAAGGAACATTGGGCCGACGGTTCTAGCAGTTGGGTTAGTATTGGAGCGTGCGAGGTTGTCGGGCATTAGTCAATCGATTTTAGATTTTAGAGTTTAGATTGAAGATGGGAACTTGTTACGATCTGCTAGCGTCAAAAAGTGTGGAATGTTCGATGAGCCAATTCCACCGATGAGCGACTTTATTTCCGTGTCCTGGTCTGCGGTTGTGGCGACCGTTCAAAGAGTGCAATTGCCAGCCGAAAAACTCTCTAATTATGACTTGGTGTTACGGTGTCAGGAAGGAAATCGACCTGAGACCACGGTCTTTTCAGAACTGTTGAAGCGGTATCAGTCCCACGTAGACAGGGTTCTCTATCACTTGGCCCCTGACTGGCAAGACCGAGCAGACTTGGCTCAGGAAGTGTGGATTCGGGTCTACCGCAATATTAACCGCTTGCAAGAGCCTGTTAAATTTCGGGGCTGGCTGAGCCGCATCGCCACTAATTTGTTTTACGATGAGTTGCGGAAGCGCAAGCGGGTGCGAACTCCGCTGTCGCTCGACGTACCTCGTACTCTGGAAGATGGCGAGGTTGATTGGGAAATTCCGGCAGACAGTCCGGGGCCTGATGAAGATTTGACGACGAGAGAATTTTACGACCAGTTGCGGGTGGCGATCGCAGATTTGCCGGAAGTATTCCGCACAACAATTGTTTTGAGAGAAATAGAAGGTTTAGCCTATGAGGAAATAGCCGAAATGACCGGAGTTTCTCTGGGAACTGTCAAGTCTAGAATTGCTAGAGCTCGCCAAAGATTGCAGTTGGAATTGCAAAAATATCTCGATGGTAATTAGCAAGAGTAATTTTAGAGGCGGGTTAAGAAGATTTGGTGATGTTTGCTGTGACATCAAAACTTCTCTTTTAAAATATAAATAAGCAGTAAATCATTCTAATAGCGAGTGCGTGATTCCCCAATTAGAGCAAGTCTGAAATTATGAGTGGTAACTTTGAATCCGATAAAAATCAGAATCAGCAGGGTGTCGGGGATTCACTCGCTGAAACTCAAGTTAACAACAATTATGCCCAGGGCAATGTAACTACTATGATGCGCGATCGCTTTGAATTGCTAAGTGCCTACCTCGACGGTGAAGTGACGGCGACAGAACGCCGGCAAGTTGAGGAGTGGCTGACAAATGACCCCACTACGAAACGTTTGTACTCGCGACTGCTGATGATGCAGCAGAGTTTTCAGGCAATGCCGGTGCCTGCTGCGGAACAATCTGCACAGGAGTTGGCCGCGAAGGTTTTGCAGCGGGTGGAACGCAAGCCGAAACAAACTTGGATTTGGGGTGGAGGTGCGATCGCAGCTTTGTTGATTGCGATCGTGTCTGCTGTCGGTGGCGGCCGCCAATTGTTTGCTCCCCAGTTTGCTCGATCGCCCCTTCCTGGTGAATCTGACGGTTTGATTGTGGCTTTGAACGAGCCTCTGGTGGAGATTGTTAATCCTAACGATTTGATGCTTGGGGTGAATGCACCGATAATGGATATTCCGAAAGTTGGTGTAGCAACCCCTCAAAAGTCACTGCCAAAGGCGCAGTAGGATTTCTGTTTTGAGCAATAACGAAAGTTATTAAGCTCCCTGAAAAACGGGGGCTTTTTGCTGTTTTTCGCGGTTTTTTAAGGTGGATTTATCCTTTGACAATCTCTGGGTTTTGATTGGCTAATTGCCTAATTTTGTGATTGATAGGGAAACCGCAGATCGAGACAGATGCAACGCAGATAAATCTTAAGATTGTTGGCAAGTTTGGCAATTAAGCGCGATCGCGCAGCCCTCGAAGAGGATCGCACTTGTCACCCATTTTTTGCAGATTTGCGATCGGCAACAGCAATGTCTCCTCAACTTCCTGCCGCACAGCAGGAGATACATTACAACCGCTATTGAGGCAATATACCAGCAATTTATTAGCATCGTAATACTTCCTCAGCAATGACTTCTGCTGTTCGCTAAATTGCCAATCGTGACCTATATTGCGATAGGAAATTATGATTTGTCTTAATTCCCTAGTCCAAACTTGTCCGTTAGCCTGCCACCATTCTCTAAATATTTCCTTGTGACCAGGGTATCGAGGTAGTTGTTTCTTAAGTTCTTGCAGTGCTTGCATCAATTCAGGTTCAACAACAGGGATAAGAAGAATGTCGTGGGCAAGACTAAGGGCAGGGTCAATAGCACCGTCGAGTACAGGCAAAATGGCAAGGTCAAGAACAAGGTCAAGGGTAAGTTCAACAGCAGGGTCAAAGGTATGTTTAACGGCAAGGTAAAGAGCTGGGTCAAGGAAACGTTCAGGGTTACGATTAAGAGCAAGCTCAAGGGATGGGAGAAGAGAAAAGTAAAAGAATCTCACTGCCGCAGGTTTGTAGGGAAAATCAACAGAAAGGGATTTGTGGTTTACCCACAGTAGGAATTGCTGTAACTGCTCATCCTCAGCGACCAGTCCATCAACTTGTTGTTTCATTAACAGTAACAAGTCATCAGCGTTTTCCAACATCCCAACTGCTAAGAATAATACTTCTCGCCAACGCTTCTCGGTTAGGTGGCTGACCAGTTTTTCCAAAGCTTGTGGAGCAGAATTGTTAACTATTTCTCTAGCAGTAAAATACTCTTGGAATGTTAGATGAGAAAACGAATAAATCCCTCTTGCCCTTTCCACTAATAAGCCATGTTGTGCCTCGATCGCCTTCAGCACAACCTCACTATGGATCTCCAACTGAACGGAGTCATTTGTGGCATCGGGCAAATTAGCTAGATAGTCGGCAATCAATTGCTGAACTGTGTTTTTTTCAAAAAAATAATCCCCCCGTTCAAAAGTAATAGCTGCTACAAAAGCAAGTAAATGTTTCTTGCGGCACAAATTCAAATCGCGATAAACTTCATCCCGTTGAATGCCTCTAGTTTCATCCCATTTTCTGAGCATTATTTCCATTCCTTCCTCATACAACTTGGCTCGGTTGGATGGAAAATCCGCTTTGGATTGGAATACTAAGCAAGTCAAATTTAACAAGATAGGCGTTACTGCCAGTTCTCTGATTTGCTGATTTTTTTGCAGTGTCAGCTTCTCTACAAATTGAGATGCTAAAGCTTTCCCTGCCTCCAGATTCTGGGAAAAAGCCACAAACCAATTGAGCGCAAAGGCAGCGATTTGCTTATCATTAAAATCGGCTACCTCAACACAGGTAAAAGCTTCGTCGTGAAATCGGTACTTAGCAGCGGCAATTCTACAGGTAATAATAAACTGATTGTTGTAATACTTTCCGGCAAAATGACGAATCTGTCTGACGACTGCATCGCTATCTGATTCTGGCACTTCATCTAAGCCGTCCAATAAAATCAAACCTCTGCCTTGACTGAGTGCGAATTCAGTTTGCGATCGCCCTTCTACTCCGCAACTGGCAAATTCGTCGCTGATATATTCTAATAAATCAAAATTAGCGATTTCAGCAAAGGTTTTGAGAGGGATAAAAATCGGTATTTTGTTTGCTTCAAATTTTGCCCGATCGCACTGAATGGCAATGTGTTTCAAAAAAGTAGTTTTACCGGAGCCCGGTTTGCCGAGTACCATCAGTTTAGAGTGAGATTTCACCGCATCCAATCCTGGTACTCGTTTCTGGCGTACTTTACCCAATCCCAAGCGATTAAAATTATCCGCATCTGGGTTGAAGTCTCTCAATAAATCGCGAATTTCTCCCGGCTGCCAACTGGTAATTTCCTCCAAAATGTTGACTTCAACGTAGAGGTTGCTGACATCAACGGGCTGTGCAATATCCAACAGTTGCATTTTGCTGTAAAGCTGTTGGATTTTGCTGTGGCATTTTTGCCGTATCTCTTCCACTACCGAATCAATAGGCTGTTGGCAAAAATCTCTAACCCCCCCAACCCCCCCTTGGTAAGGGGAGGCTAAAGGAGGACGATCGACAATTTCTTCCCAATCCAACTGCAAAACCGTGCAGAAAGCCCTAAAAGCATGGGCTTTAATTGGTTCTCTTCCTGCTAAAAAACGCCTCCAAGTTGGCAGCGATAGGCCATCAGCATAGGGCCCGGCCTCTGTCCAAGCGCGATCGGGTTCTAATATTTGACTAGCTTCTACTAGCCATCTGGGGTCTTCTATCGTCGATCCCCTTTCTCTTCTAGCTTGCCTAATTTTTACTAATCCCTCGTCAGAGGCTTTGAGGGTCGTCATTATATAATTTACTTTTGTATTTGTCAATGTCAATTTTAGATCAGTTTAGCGATCGCAAACTGAGTTTGTCAATACCCGAGCAACCAAGAGAAAATGATAAGGACAACAACTGCACGGCATAGGAGACAAGTCAGGCATAAATCATGCAAAATTAATCCTTCAGAATGCAACTCTCTTGTGTCTCTAAAAATCACCTATTAAATGATGAGAAAGGATAGCAACATGAGAAATAATATTAATGAAATTCCGTCCCGTGGAATTGGCATAAAACTTATTAGCAAAATTGCCGACAAGCTAAGCTATACACGCACTTCTGACAATCGCAACTGTCTGTTAATTGTGAAAAACTTTCAGCCCGACATAATACCACCCCAGCAGACGAATCTATCTGGTTATTTGCAGGGGATAGTTAATTTTTTAAACAGCTTGAATTTTGGATTTAAAAAAGGACACAATCGCCACTTTTATCGAAGTTACAATCAGCCAACTAAAACAATTCACCTTCAACTAAACACTGACCTCAATAGTGTTGCACAAGTTTTATGGTGGGTCGAGCAGTTAGAGGATCTACCCATTCCCGAAGCAGTTTTGCAGCAGTGCAAACTTGCTACGATAGAAGGATTTACAAATGCTGTTCGCCACGCACACAAAAATCTGCCATTTCAAACTCCGATAGACCTTGAAATCACCGTATTTAACGAACGCCTAGAAGTCAAAATTTGGGATATGGGAGAGCCTTTTGACCTCCAAGCTAAGTTGCTTGAAGAATTGCCTGTTATTTGGAGCGAGCTGGGATTTATGCTTGACTAAATCTGTAATTTTCAACCTTTAACTAATAAGAAAAATATTTCTTTTGTGATGACTACTAATACTGCTCCCAAAATTCTAGTTGTGGATGATGATCCACCCATTCGCAATCTAGTTCATCGTTTTTTAAATCAGAAATATCAAGTAGATTCGGCAGCAGATGGCGAAATGGCTTTAACATTGTTTGAGAAATTCCAGCCACTGCTAGTAGTTCTCGATTGGAATTTACCGGATACTACAGGCTATCACCTCTGCCAGGAAATGCAGCGCCGTACTAATGTTTTTGTGATAATGCTCAGCAGCCGCACAGACGAAGCTGATAAAATTAAAGTCCTGTCCGCTGGTGCTGATGACTATATCTGCAAACCATTTGGTCTGGCGGAGTTAGCAATTCGTATAGAAGTGGTGTTGAGACGGATGAGGTGTGTTACTCCATCACGTATTGTATTCGATCGATTCGCGATCGATTCAGCGCGTCGAGAAGCAACACTCAACGACAAAATTATCAAGTTAACAACCTTGGAATTTAATATTTTGTATTTTTTGGCAAGTCATCCCGGTAAATCTTGGAGTCGCCAACAGCTAATCGAAAAAATCTGGGGTTGGAACTGCAACAGCACAGAAGAAGAGAAAGTTGTTAGCGTACATATCGGTCAGATTCGCAAAAAAATGATTCAAGTTGATGCTACAGGATCGCAGTTGATTAAAACGGTTCGGGGTTTTGGTTACAGGTTCGAGCCGCCCTCGCCCGCGGCAATGGCAATTTCCTCAGCTCATCGGCATTAACGCCTTATTTTGTGAAAAACCTATTTTCCCACGTCCCATCGGGCAGCCAGATGCCTCCTAGAGCACGAACGCGATCGGGTAGCATGAAGTAAGCCCAAGCCGTGCCTAGAGGTTTGAATTGTCGATCTAAGATTTCAATTTCCTGTCGCTGATATTCGTTTTGTGTCGGTTCCCGCAGCGGATGATAGTCTTCCAATCGGTCTAAATCGTCCAAAATAGCCGAGTTTGCGAAACAGAGGAGAAAACCGCAGACTGTGCCATCTCCGGCCATCATCGCAGGATAGCCCATCGGCAGGGCAAAAAGTTGACCGCGGGCGATCGCGGGGCAAGCATCCACAACTTTTCCTTCGCAATAGCGGAGGTAGTTGCACTCCCCGGGTTTGAGAGTGCCGTAGACAAAGACTTTCATCGGGTAGGGCTTAACCGCTAGTTTTTGCTAACATAGATGGCTAAGCTAATAGTTTAAGTCTCGCGGGCGATCGCGACGGCAATCTTGATAAATTTCGTTGTTTACCCTTTCTTATAATTCATGACTCTAACAGTTAGTTTTATTGCTTTTGGACTTCAGCCCTTGTACGTGAGCTCTTTTTTGCCAGACCTGCCCCTCGACAGCTTGTTTTCGACTCAAGGGATTATGGTGATGCTGCTGGCCGCTTATGCGGGGGCGATGTGGATGTTTCTCACCAGTGCTCCGAAGGTACACACGGTGATGGTATCGGATCTCGGACAAGCGAGGGAGTTCTATGAAGGTATGCTAAACCTGCCCGTAGCAGAAGTGCCGCTGCACTACTACTACAATTACGAGCAAACTTTGGGGACAACTGGTATCGATCCGCTGTATTTGTCGCCGAATGTCGGGAGGGCAACGAGCTCTCAAACGATGGGGAGTCCCGAGGGTTTGTGGTATCAGTTGATGAAAAATACCCAACTGCACATTATTAGCGGGGCCGGTGTAGGGGAAAAAAATCGCGAACGTCATGTTTGTTTCGATCGCGATTGTTTGGATCAGCTATTGATGAGGGTACAAACTCGCGGCATTAGTTATAAAATTCGCCGGGAAAAGCCACTGAATTTTTTGGTCAAGGATTATGACGGCCGCGTGATTGAAATGGCTGAGGTTAGTAATTAAGTAGGTCGTTCTAATTAAAGGTAAAACGATCTCGCGCGCTGCCCCTGGCTTCTTTTGTTAAGTAATATCATTCCGGCTGTGCCGGAATTGATATCACTCCATCTTTACATTGAGGGTTTGGTAATAATAACTTGAAGTAGCTTAGTGACACTGCTGAGTGATTTCTCAGACCACATTCTTGAGTTTTTGCCAGTGTACATACTCGTTAATGCCAATTACTACTACGAGCAATCGCAAGAGCTTGACAGGTTCAAATTCTACGGCTTCCAAAATCATTGCTCGATCGAGGTTTTTTGTTTCTTGGGTTAGCTCAGTCATAACTGTTTCCGATCGCTTAACTTAATTTCTGATAAAAACTAGATTTCAGCTCCAACTAACACAAACGGTACCCAGTAGCGGGGATGGCTGTACTCTGGGTGTAATCGTAAAGATTGCATCGCCTTCTGGAGTGCCACAGCCTTATTTGGTGTTTCTAAGGAGAAGTAGTGCTTGTAAAAAGCGACCATCAGATGGGCGGTTGCTTCGTCGCTGACGCTCCACTGACTCACCAAAATCGTTCTGGCTCCTGCAATCAAAAATGCCCTACTCAGTCCCAACATTCCATCACCTGAGATTCGCCCTAGCCCAGTCTGGCAGGCACTGAGAACCACCAAGTCAGCAGGAAGCAATGCGTTCGATGCCACTTCTCTAGCTGTGAGCAATCCATTTTCAGTTTGAGTGGGCGACAATGCCACGAACGATGCTAGAGGATCTTCTGTGTATGCAAAGCCATGTGTAGCAAGGTGTAGAATATTGTGGTTTAAGGCTAAAGTCTTCACAGAGGCTTCGGTTGCCTCAGCCCCAATTAGTAACTTATGCTCGCGCACACCTAAGAATTCCCCGATCGATCGAGCTTCCTGTTCGGAACCCGGCAAGGGATTCAGCGTAATTTCATAACCCTGCTGAGTTGTCACTTTCGGCATGACTGGATTGCCCACAACCAGAATTTTGGACTGATCCAGAGTGGCATAACACGGTTCCCGACGAATTTCGTCCAGGGTTTGGGCTGAGGCAGCGTACAAAAGCGGCCAACGATCGCCCATCCAGGTGCCATCGGCAAGCTGAAGCGCTGCAAAGGGAACTAGCCACAATGCCTCATGGGGTTCAATCACAAGAGGAGTTCCATTTGTGGGCAATTTATCTGCAACTGGAGCAATCAGTTCAGCGTACAGCTTTTGGAGGAGTATTTCATAGTTAATCGGTGCAACATCCAGCGCCGGATCGTCGGGCACTGGAACCATTAGCCGGACTTCAAGTCCACGAGTTGCTTCATCGACTTTGAGAGCCCTTCGCAGAAGAGCAACACGAGCCTCAATTTCATGACATCCTACTTGAACAACGTGACCGTACACCTCACCATTAGGTGTTACCGCAAAGACGGCTGTGCGATCGAGGAGAACATAAAAGATTAATCTCGCTAGTGGCAATAATTCGCGGATTGGCTGATTTTCCTCAGCTTCTAAATCTGGGGGATTGGAGCCGCTTCCTCTAGCTGATTGCCTCACGTCGATTCCCGGAGCTAATTTCGTCAGACCGGTAAGCCAAGAGCGGCGTTCGTTTCCCCCCATCAAGTCTAGTAGCGATCGTCCCCGTGCATTTTCAGCAACCTCCAAAGCAGCTTGGTAGTTCTCGCCTCCGGTTTTGGCAAGTTCCAAATGTACTGTCAGCAGCCTGTCATAGACATCTTTCACACTATCGAGAAACGTCACTTTTCCCTCATCGGTGCGAAGAGCCCCCTGCCGTTCGTGAATCAAATATAAGCTCTTTTCAAAAGAGACGATCGCCTCCTTGAATTCTCCAGCAATATGCTGGCAACAGCCTAAACCCCAATACGAAAGCCACAAAGTTTCCCCATCGTTTTGAGCTTGCGCCAACTGTAAAGCCTGTTGGAAGGTTTGTTGTGCATCTGGGTAGCGTTTCTGTTCCAAATAGACTCGCGCTAATCCTGCATAAGTTCTTCCCATGCCCAGCGCATTGTTTGCCTTCTGATAGAGTGATAACGCCTGCTGGTAAAGCGTTATCGCTTCGTCAAACTGTAGGCGATCGCGGGCAATTCCAGCCAAAAATGCTAGTGCCCGACGTTTCTCTAGGGCATCGCCGTGTCGATCGAGAAGTTGAATCGCTTCAGTGAGTTCAGTTTCGGCGATATCCACTTTTCCTTGTCGGCGATGAATCTCTCCCATGTTGGCGATCGCGTAAGCTTTCAGCAGTGGGTTTGCAGCCATCTCTGGATATTTAAGAGCCTGTTCATAGGCGTTCAGTGCAGGTCCTTCCTGAGGTTGCTGAAGATAGGTGTTACCAATATTCAGCCAGAGCTTAATAGCTAGTGTAGGGTCGTCTTCATCAGCTTTGAGTGTCTCAGCAACTTTGGGACGGTAGAGATCGGGAACAGGTTGAGGATTGTTGTAGAAGCCTTTACCAACTTGGCTCAGGCGATCGACAATAGAGTCTGCATCAGAGCCAGTCCCTTCCTCTAAAGTACGCAGGGCAGTTTCATAAGCAATCACTGCATCCTGAATCTCGCCCTTGACTTGCAGGGTATCTCCGAGGCGATAGAAGAGAACTGCAACCAGGCGCGATCGCCTCAGATTCTTGGCTATTTTCAAGGCACTGGCATAGGCTGCTATTGCAGCTTGGTAGTCTTGTCTTACCATAGCTATACCTGCCTGATTTGCCAGTGATACGATTTCTTCGTAACTATTCATATCTGGTTTTGGGTGGTTTTACAAATTACTTTTTAAGCTGAGGGGGCTGTCAAAACCTGGAAATTAATTCGCTAAAATTAGCAATTTTCAACTCTCAGTTATTTGACAGCCTCTTTCGGAAACTATTGTTTGGCGATCGCAAATGTCTGCGTCTAAGCCAAGTTTGTCTGCCAGCTCACAGCATAATTTTCGATTCGAGGTGCTTCATCCTCACCATTGATAATTCGCCGAGCATTGTAGAAGTCCACAAAGCTGCCATCAATGTAGTCATCTAGCTTAACGCCAGTGAAAACTCCTCGCTTCATGCCATCAATCAGGATGAATAGTGAAATGTCAGGGCGCATGACCAAATCAGGTTTATTAATTAAATCCAATCCGAGCAGAGTTGAATACTCTCGATAGTTGTAATCCCATGTCAACTGAACATAGCCCCGCCCATAATAGGGGTAATAGCGTAGAGTTGTACGATGATTTTCCGCTTTTGGTTCACCCAAGAAATAGGCTTCTCGAACAGGTTGAAAAGAATCATTTGTTTCATGCTGAACTGTTGCGAGGATATAGGCAATTTGAGATTTGTTGGTAATACCTTGCCGACGTGCTTCCTTGATAATTGCTTGAATAGCAGCCTTCTTGTCGCCTCCGGGCCAGTTAGGCAAGATTCCAGAACCGGGTTTAGCATCGAGCAGAGCCTTAACAGTCGTGGGACCAAGTACGTCCCCACCACCGAGTTGACGGCTAGCCTTGAAGCGACGCAATCCCTCCCGCGTCATAGGGCCGTAAAGACCATCAACAACATTCAGGAAACCATTGGCGCGCAAGATAGTTTGAATTTCCTGGCACAAGTCCAGATCGTCAACTAACAAACCAGAGTTCAGATCGTCAAAGGGAATGAATTTGTTTTGGTCGATGATGTCTTGGAGACTAATCGCCGAACCTTTAGAAATGCCTTTCTGTCCCCGAATGATTTGCGCTAGTTTTGCCTGAGTGACTATCCCAGCAATGCCATCAACTTCAAGACCATGATTTTGTTGAAACTGGCGAACGGCAGCATCTGTGTTTGACCCGAAAATACCATCTATCTTGATGTTGATTCCAATCTCTACCAAATCTTCCTGAAGTTTGCGTACTCGCGCTCCTTCCATATTGGGAACAACGAGCCGGAGATCTCCTTGTTGGTCGCTACTGTGAGATTCTGGACTGATTCCGGAGGGGAAGAAACTGACGTGCAAGTGGTTGTCATGTCCTTGCCAAGGTTCTACCCCTGTGATATCTGGATCGTTAAAAAGAATGGCACGAATATCTAAAATCGGGTTGCTGCGGAGCAAATCTACAAGTTTCTGAGTCCGTTGACGGGAATATTTAGGGTGATTCCAGGTGAGTGGAATCTCTTCTTCCGTATTGGCAACAGGTGCAAGGTCAACATCTACTCCTTGCTGATGAGAGACATGAGGAGGCATTAGTCCGCCTCCGGCAAAACTAATATTGCCAATACCAATTCGAGGCCCGTTGGGAAATGCCTTAGCCCATTGGGAACATACGTGTCTAAGCGCTTGAATCACTTCCAACCGCCCAAACCGCTTTTCAAGTATTCCATAACACTCAAATCCGGGACCGACGCTGGGCATTGGTTCAAAAATACCCCTAGTTCCCCAACTAAACTGATCGATTTCTTCGTCAGTCAAGCCAATATCTGCTGTGCAGGGTAATTCCTGTTCGGGGAACCCAAAACCTGTCGGCTGTACTGTAGTCATTTTTTACTCCTTATGTTTTGAGGAAATCTAATTGAGGGCGATCGCTCCACACGATCTTTAACTTTCAAGCTATTCTGCATCGCACAAAATCTCACGGTTGAAGAGGCTGTCAAAATCTAAAAAGTAGCTCGCTAAAATTAGCCACTTTAAACTCTCAGCTATTTGACAGCTTCTTTCCGAAACTATTATTTTGTGATAGTAAATGTCACCTGCTTGGTTAGCCACTCAGCATTCGGATCGGGTTCGTAAACCATCGCACGGGCTAACTTAGGCGGCAGCGCCTTATCAACATCAGCACCGATAATACTCAACAGATTGTTGAGAGGACTGATATTGGTAGATTTTCCCTTTCCTTCAAGTTCTTCTACTTTCCGATCGAGCTTTTCTTCAAGATTTCCTCCTCTTTGGCCCAAATCTACATCAAGAGCAGGTAAAGTTAGCCACTGGAAGTTCGCCAGGCCGCGAGTTGCAAACAACTTGAGAGTTTCTTTGGCTGGCTTGTCATCATCTCCTGCTGGCAAAGCAGGACGCATTTTGAGGTATATTTGTTGATTGTCATCTAGTGGAAAGAAGATATCTGGATTTCCATCGATGGGATATTGAGAAATAGCCCAAGTGGACTCTAGATCGAGAACAGCAATATTGAGCGGTTGAAAAAATGTATTCTTAACACGTAAGAATACGATTTTACCCTGTTTTAAGACGATGTTACTCGGCTCGGCAAATGGTTGCCTGTTCTCGTCTACTAATTCAAATTCAACGTGTGTTGCAAGTTCTGAAGATGGATTATCTAGTGTTTGTACCGTTTGATATTTTGCCAAGTGAACTAAGCGCTTGACAACTGCGATCGCCGCCTCTGAAGCGTCAATTTGTAGTGGAGTTCCTAAGTTGTTCACGGGAGTTTCACGAGAAATTTCGTACTCACCATCTCTGCCAACCGCAATTTGATAGTGAGACTTTAGCTCATCGCCTGCTTTCACTTCAACAACCCAACCATTCCCTGTCAAAGCTTGCCGAACTTTCTCTAAAGCTGCCTGTTGTTTGTCAACTAACTCGGTTGGTAATTGATGCTCCTTATCACCTGCTTCTTTGTTATCTAACAAGAGGACTCGACTCACCAGAGCGACTGGTGCAGCTACCAGGACAGCAGGAGCGCCCGGTTCGATTTTGATCTCTCCTCTAACCTCAATGCCTCCGTCTTTTGGTTCGAGAACTTTAGCCACTGATTTTGAAGCTTGAACCTCTACAATTTCTACGATCGCCAGTTGTTGTTGCCTGTTGGAAAAATCTGTGGCAGTCAGTGGATAAATAGCAAATCGCGTACCGTTGCTGAGTCCTTGAGCTAATCCGGCATTCAAGGTAATTTGCTTTTGTTTGGCATCTACATTGATAACTGTCACGCTGTACTGAGGCGGTAAGTGCTCGTTCCCAAATACTGCGCGAGTGCCGTCACCTATTAACATGGGTAACTGTTGGGGGAACTTACTCTGAATTTGAGCACAAACGCGATCGTACAGTTTGCTGAAACTCAATGCTGTAGAACTCGTCGCCAGAGTCTGAATTAGCCAGTAAGTCAGCGCTCCATGTCGCTCTTTACCGTCAAACGCATACTCATAAGCCAACTCATTGGGGCGGCAGGCTGCTAAAAGAAGGTAATTCTTTATGGGAGGAACCCATGCAATGTCACCATCTACTTTTTCAGTTAGAGTTTTCCAGTTTTTGCTCAACTCCTCAAGCGAAGCAACCAAGCTTTCCTGGTTTGGCGGTGTTTTGTCGCTTTCTGGTGCAGTTCGGATAGCACCATCACCTCGGGTTACTCCTCCAGAGTGACAGCTATCCATAATAAGTGTGACAATCAACCCTTTGTCTGTCATCCGCTTCAACAGCATCGCCAATTCCACATCGAGTAGGTAACGACCTCCAGCGCCAATATCTGAGGGCACAATACCTTCATCTTCTTGGTCAACGCCTTTGAGTTCTGGATAGATGGTTGTCGCCCGTCCTCCGTGGCCGGAGTAGTAAATGTATACTTGCTCTCCCGCTTGCGCTAGTTCTGTAATGGCTTTAAACTGCGCCACAATGTTTGCATAAGTTGGTTCCGGGTCTTTGGTTGCGATCGTTTGAGCAACTTCAGGATTCGGAGAAGTCAGCCTAAAAATCCGTTCGGATGGAATTTTAACCGTCTTTAAAAGGTAGTCGGCTACAAGATTGATGTCACGCACGCATCCTTTAAGATCCTTGTACAACCGATTCGGCTTATAGCCATCAATGCCAATTAATAAGGCATAAATATTCGGTTTTTTCTCAGGTAGCTCGGTCATTTTTATTCATTACTCCATCGATTAATGCTTTTACTTGCCCGTTTGTCTCCGTGACTTTAACGGCTAGGTCGTCTTTTATTTCGTACACGCGACCATCGCCGAAGATTTCAAGTGATCTTGGCATTTTATTTTTTTCTTTTGAAAAGGTAGATGAACTGGAAAGACGCATCCTGAAGATCCCGATCGCCAAACTTGTGCCTGCCTCTCACAACCTGTGAAAAGAGTTTATCAATTGATACTTGTTATCAAAAGTCTTTGTTTGCTGGGTGATTTCACTGATTACGCCTGTCCCAAAGTAAGTTCCGGGATTTTCTGGAACCTTTACAAAAGTTTATTTTTGCCGATCGAGAACGGTGTGCTGCTTGTTCTCTTTACCGATCGCGAGCGACCAATTCCACCACTATCCAATCACACTTATGAGTCCTGGACGTATCAACTAAGCAACGAGCATAGTTGACAACTATATTCAGCACCCGCAACTGGCACTTACAGTGCTATTGCGGATAGAAGTGACTCAGGAGAGACCGTAGTTAGTAAAAATACTTAATAATTTATATCAGTAAGCATAACCATGTTGACAATGGGGCCCGAAACAGCTCTCGATTCCACTCCCCCCCAACAGTTTTTGCCCAATGAGTCAGAAGAGTGGATTTGCGGCTGTGGGAGTGGGGGCGTGAGCTTACTCGTGACGATATGACAAAGGCTTTAGTTTTGTGGAATTTAGCAGCAGGGCGGACAGTCACAGCCGCCGCCCCTGCAGAAACCCGGTTTTAGTTGGTCAATTAATCTTTGCTTCCGCGCTAGATTTTTCAGATGCCGCAGCTTCCTTTATCTCTGAAATGGCTTTCCGGCTGAAAATTTGGAAGTAGAGAGAAACAAAAAACTCTTTGACTGGAAAAACGATAAAAGTCAAAGGATTAATTGTGACGATGATATTTCGCGCATCAGCTTTAGCTTGTTTGACAATTTGCTGCGCTACCCAGTCGGGCGACATAATGCCGATCGGGTTTAAGTTGCTTTTAAACGGCCCTAAAATCAGTTTGCGAACGATGCAGGGCGCGTCCAGCCGGCGCAGAGTGACTAAATCTCCCAAGGCGCGTTTGCTGAGTTCGTACAGCGGGCTGACAGCGGGAATCACTTCTGCTTCGGAAGTGTTTATCCAGACTTCTTTGCAAGCGATGTTTTCGTTAGTGCGGACTGTTAAGAAAAAGAGTTCCATCAGCCGCCACGCGGAAAAAGTGTTAATTTCGTATGAGTTGGCGATCGCCTCTCCTGTTCTTTCTCGCTGTACATTAATCCCGTGATTAATGACGAGAATATCGATTTTTTCTAACAATAGGGCTAAGTCTGCCTCTTGGCCAGCTTGCCAAGTTACGGTTTTTACAGGTAAATTTTCGCCGTCTACATCCAAAGTAATTTCCTCATTTCCAGAGGTGAGGGCGATCACTTTTGCACCAGCTTTGTGCAGGTGTTTGAGTAGCAAACGCCCTAAAGTTCCCGATGCACCGGTGACGGCTACAGTTTTGCCTTTGAGAGAAAGTGCTGTACCCATAAGTTGATCTATTAAGGTGAAAGTACCGCAATAGTAAGCATTTTGATTGTCGAAGTGATGCCGCCAGTGATAAGGTTTATTAACTAACCACTTGCCAGGGGGAGTCAGGAAGTCTCCCGGTTGGTGGGTGATGTCGGTTAATTCGTCTGCACCTTTGATGCCGCACCCGCGGGCGATCGCACTCAACAAAAAGCCTAAAGTATAAATACAACCTGCTGCTGCGCCCCAGTGATATGCCGGCAGCACAAAATAAGCTAAAACCCACAGCAACAAGCCCAAAACCATCATCGCCGCAGCTTCGGGCACGTCGTGACGCCAGTGCGCTTGCTTGTAAATTGTCTCGCTGACGGGGGTTAAATTCGGGCGGAAAACGCGGTGATGCCAATTGTGCAGCTTTTGCAAAGGCGGCACATAATGAGACGCGACGTGATAAAAGTCTCGTATTATTTCTGCCCAGCAGACAGAAGCTATTGCCACAGCGCCGACTATCGAGTAATTTACCATGCTCGCACCAGTTTGAAATTTGAGATATTGAGATATTGTCTGCTTTGAAAGATAACTCAAAATGGCTTTTATTGCTAGTCTGGCAATTGACTCAGCCGTTTTAAAATCTGCAAAACGCGGTACAATTCATTGCCGGGATTAGAAACAACAAATTCAGCCGATCGCGCATACTGTAAAGTTTCCCCTCTGACTAATTTGACAAAACTGAAGTTAGCACCTGTGGAAATCATCCCAAAAGTAGGAGTTTCGGGATCGGCATCTGCCAGCATATATGTTAGGAGTTGGGCAAGTGCTTCGTCTGTGGAGAAAGCAAGTTGTTTGGATTCAATTACTGTCACCCATAAGTTTGCTTTCATAATCAGGATATCTATTCTGCCTTCGATGATTCTGCCTTCGTCTTCCTCTTGAATTGCGATCGACTTTTCGGCTTTGACTTGAAAAGGAGACTCATACAGACCGGCAATAAACAAAATGGGGCTGATGATTGTTAGCTTGACTGCATTTTCCAATACAGGCGGGGTGTCTACCAAGTTGAAGTATATGTCTTGGACGCGATCGAGCAATTGTTTTTCTGAGTCTGTTACTTCGGGTAAGTTTTCTTGCCATTCTCGGAAAAATTCGCTGTTGCGAACTCGCTGTAAACCGAAGTTATCGATTAGATAGCGGAGGTTGATGTCTCTTGCTTGAAGTTTTTGCAGCATAATTTGCACCATAATTGACTATTTTAAGCTAGTTGACTCAGGCGTTTGAATATCTGCAAAACGCTGTACAATTCATTGCCACGGTTGCGAGTTGTGAATTGATTGGATAAGGCATACTGGGGATTTTTCCCTCTGACCAACTTGACAAAGACAAAGTTACCGCCCGTAGTAATCATCCCAAAAGTTGGTTTGTCTGGATGAGGATCTGCCCACATATAAGCTAGGAGTTGCCCCAATCCTTCTTCAATAGAAAAAGAAAGTTTTTTCGACTCGATTACCATTACCCAAAATTGGTCTTTTAAGAGTAATATATCAAGTCTGCCTTCGATGATAACGCCATCGTCTTCATCTTGAATTTGAATGGATTTTTCAGCTTTTACCTGAAAAGGAGATAGGTAAAAACCGGCAATAAACAACAGCGGCCCTACTACTGACAGCTTAACTACATTTTCCAGTAATGGTGGATATGTAAGTAAATTGATAAATCCGGTTCTGAGCCGATCTAACAATTGTTTTTCTAACTCGGTGATTTCGGGCAAATCATATTGCCATTCTCCAAAAAATTGCTCGTCTTCCGCTAGCTGAAGACCGAAGTTGTCTATTAAGTAACGGATGTTTATATCTTTTCCTGCGAGTATTTGTGTCATGGTTTTATTTTTATATGACGATAGTCCTATTATACTGCTAGTTTTCTACATCTTGATATTTTTACAGGTAATTTTTCACATTTTATAAATTGTATACCGTGCAATTTATTTAGGTTCCAGGTCAGCAATTCGCTGTTTTTGTCCAGCTTGCATTTCTAGTAGTTGCGGCACGGTAACAAAACGATATCCCTGCTGTTTGAGTTTGGGAATAATTGCAGATAGCGCCTCGACTGTTTGCTGGCGATTTCCGCCACCGTCGTGCAACAATACGATCGCCCCCGATGTCGCTTGGGATATCACGCTACGGGCGATCGCAGCGGCCGGAGGTTGCAGAAAGTCTTTAGGGTCGATCGACCACATCACCACTACATAATTTTTCTTTTTAGCGTAATCTGCCAAACCGTTATTTAAGCGGCCGCCGGGAGGGCGAAACAAGAAACTTTTTGCCCCAGTTGATCGATAAATATGAACCCCAGTATTATCAATTTCATCTGATGCTGTTTTTTCGGTAATATTGTGAGAATAGTGATGCCAAGTATGGTTGCCGATCGCATTTCCCGCTTGCACAACTCTTTTCGCAATTTCTGGATACTCCCGCAAATTGGCACCCAAGCAGAAAAATGTGCCCACAACTTGATGTTTGTGCAAAACTTCTAATATTTTCAAAGTTTCAGGCGTTGGGCCATCGTCAAATGTCAGGGCGATAACTTTTGAGTTGTTAATAGTGGCTTTATAAACAATTTGGCTGCGAAATTGCGCGGGCGGTGCGAAGACTAAAGGTTGTTCGGGAGGTTTGGGAGAGGGAGTTGCGGGGGGAGAATGGGGTGTTTTGAGTTTTGGGGGTTTCAGCAGGTTTGGCGGGGGATTTTCAACGGGTGCGATCGGTTTTAGCGGATTTGAATTGGCGGTTTTTCTGTTTTCCCACAACAGGGAAATTGTGAGGATCAATCCGATAAGTATAACGGTTTTAATAACCCGTTTTTTATTGCCTTTGGGACTCATCAGGTATGCGATGTATTTTGAACAATCTCATTATGCCTGATTGTTCTGCTAGCTTGAAAATTTGGTAAATTAATTTTTTTTGGCAAAAGGTCGATCGCATTAAAGCAAGACTGAGGCAAAAACCGGGTTTTTTTAGGCAAATCAATCGTGGTTCGCCACCGATTTCGATAGGAAAACCCGGTTTCTCGATCAAAAATCTACGCTTTCAGGCTCTTTCCGCGACCAAAAAACAAGGTGATGACACCCTATGCGTCCAGGAATGTATCTACAACCGGCAAGTTTGCCGTGCCCTTTCATCCTCCGGTTCTTGCCACCCAAAAGCAAAATGACTCACCGCATTAATTTGCGGCGTCGCAGAGCGAATTGCCGCCATTTGAATCTCCAAAGACGGCCGATTTTTCAGAGGTTTTCCCCAATCTCCAGCAATGGCAGGAATGATTTTTGCTCCCGCAGGCGCTAAACTTACTGTCCGCTGCACCTGTGGCACAATGCAGCTTACATCCCCGCAATTTCCGTAAGACATGGCGTGGAATTCTATAGTAGCCGGAAATGTGTCCCAAGGCTGCAATCTCGAATCATATCCCCCTTGATTTATCGCTTGATTTGCAGTGGGAAAAAACACTGCTCCTACAGGAATTCCCATCCTCTGAGCTGGTTGAATTGCTATCCCCAAAAAATCTAAAATCCCTTGGACTGCGTGAGCAACGCTGAGTTTCCAGAGGTCTTTTTGCAGAGTGCCGGTATCGGGAAGCCGCGGTGTCGGTTTTGGTGTGGGAGTTGCAGGGTTTGGCTTGTTAGGGGCGGGATTTGTTGAGGCCGATCTTGATGCGGCATTCTGGCTTCTAGAAGGTGGAGTTGCTACTGACATCACCTGCGGAATTCGGCCCTGCCAAAGAGGTTCTCGCTCAGTTGGATACTGTTTTACTACTGCTTGAACGTCATTAGGATTGATAAATCCCTTAGTCAAATATCGCTGAATTAAATCTCGGCCTTGCTGATTGTTAGCCCGCTGCAAAAGAACTTGCTGGGATGCTGGGCCGTAAATCCACAAGTCTTGAACTTTGGTAGCAACTGAAGCGGGTCCGATGCCCCTTAGATAGCGAATGTAGTCGAATAACATTCCTTGTGGCTTGCGCTTGACTATTTGATTTACTAACAAAGTATAGTCTTGCCGTGCTTGTGAGTTGTACGGATCGATAAAGGCTTGATTGCCCGGAACTTCTCCGAAGTCCTCGTTAATTGCTGCGTATTCGCTTACTGTTAAACTTGTCTGATTTTTACCGTTGATAGCGAGGGTTTGCTGTTTGTCGGGACGCTGAGCATAGGTATAGCCAAAGTTCATGGTAAATAACCAGGCGTATACTTTTAAACCTCGCTGTTTGCCTTTGGCGATCGCCTTTTCCAACAAATCATATTTCTCGTAGCCACGATTTCTGACAACAGAAGGCCAAGCAGTCGGATTGTCTGCTGCTGGGAGTAGCACTTGACCATCGTAAAACACTTCGACGTAGACTTGATTGTAGCCTTTATTCACAACTTTGTCTAATACCCGATCGAGTTCTCCGGGCCTGACATCGCAGGGATACAAACGCAGCCAAACAGCTTGGGTTTCGGGCCAAGTTTTTTGGCGGCATTCTGCTATTTCCCGCGCGTGTTTGTTCAAAACAGCAAAATATGCTTGCTGAGATTCCCGTTTTCCTGACAACGCGGCGCGGCGCAAGTCTTCTTTTTGATTGACCTGTTCTTGGGATAATTGGCAATAGGCTGATGTTTCGGCAAAAGCTGGTTGAGTTTCGATAAACGGCCAAACAAGCTGGCTGATGAAGCTACTGGTTAAAACAGCAGTTACCGCACTTAAAAAGCGTCGCTGGTGTTGAAAATTCGCGATGCGAGTTGGTGCAATTTTCATGGGAGAATTGAATGGGGTTTTCTGGTTTAAATTGGGTGGCAATCGCATTTTTGCGATCGCGCTCAACAAGCAGCTACAAATTTTCTACTTTTTTCGGTTGACTTAGTTATGGCACAAGTCGATCGCACAATGCAAATTCTATCTGGCGGCTATTTATATCATCTGCGATCGAATAAGGGCGATCGGGCAAGATAAGATCAAGATAAGAGTCGGCGGTTGAAACCGCGACTAGACAAACGAAGTCCGCCTTCGCGGACTAAAGAATAAAGGGGGTAAAAAGCCCGGATTTAGTATCATATCCAGTTCGATTTTTCAGTATTTTTTCACTAAATCCTGCATAAAAAAGCGCCGGGGTACAGTGGGCGCTAAAAGCAGTTGATATTTCTACTAAAAATTGTTAACACTCAAAGCTATCAAGGATGAAAGATGAATTCTTAAAATTTATCCTTGATCCTAAATTTTGAGATTAAGCTCCTCTGTTAAGAGCAGCTTCAATCTGCTGAAATTCTGACTCAAGACGCTTTTTCAATTTTTCAGGAACGGGACGGTTTGGATAGGAACTGTAATGTCCTGCCAAAGAGTTTAATGCCGTCCGCATTGTCGTGAAAGAGGCCAGCTTGGTAAGAGCAGGATCGCGGCGGTAGGCAGCAAAAAAATCGTTGATACTTGTGCGAGCAGCGGCTTGGGCGGCTGCTTTTTCCGGCGCGCCCTCTGGCAAAGTGAGCGCTGTTCTCAAGCTCTTCACTAATGCTAATGTGTCTTGGCCATAATCTCCACTCAGAGTGGCCGGAACATTGGTACAGCCCGCTACGCCGATGACAACAACTAATACCAGGGCTAACAGACGGGAAATGTAATGCTTCATAAGGTTTAGAAAAATGGAAGCGAAAGCGGCAATCAAAATTAACCTTTATCCTATCTCGAATTGAGCTAATAATGCCAATTTATCATTTTTTTGTAGCCTTACCATGAAACAGAAGATTTGTCAATCTAAAATCTAAAATCTAAAATCGATTGATTTGTCCAGCAACGACGGAGAGAATTTGGGTTTGTCGCAGCCACTGAGCATCAAAAGCGCCTAGGTGAGTTGTAGTAATCAGAGTTTGAAATCGTTCTTGAATTGTTTCTAAAAGTTGATTTTGACGGCTCAGATCGAGTTCTGCAAGTACGTCGTCGAGCAACAATAAAGGCGCTTCACCGACGACTTCTTCAATAAGCTGCAATTCGGCTAATTTTAATGCTAATACCAGAGTTCGCTGCTGGCCTTGGGATGCGTATTGACGAGCTGGGGTATTGTTAATTGTAAATGTAATGTCGTCGCGGTGGGGGCCGACTAAAGTGGTTCCTTGAAACTGTTCTGCGATCGCCCTTTTTTGAATTTTCTCTAAAAATGCTTGTCGCACTCCTTCAAGATTATCTTTAGCGATTAATTCCGGGCCTACTTCAATATTAGCATCGTATTTCACATCTAAAACTTCTGCTGAACCGCTAATTGAACGGTGCCAATTTCGAGCTAAAGGCATCAAACGCTCCAAAACTCGATCGCGCCTGCGGATGACGCGAGCCCCCGCTGTCGCCAACTGCGCGTCCCACAAAGCTAATTCTGAACTGGGAATGGGGGATTGGGCATTGGGCATCTTGCCCTGAGCGAAGTCGAAGGGTGGGCATTGGGCATTGGACATTGGGAATTCTGCGATATTTTGGTCTTCGGGAGTTTCAGATCCGATAAATCGCATTTTGTCAAAACTGTCGGAAAATTCGGCTTTCCTGGTTGCTTTAGAACGTTTCAATAGAGCGTTTCGCTGGCGCAAAATTTGGTTGTACTGCTGCAAAATGTGAGCGTAAATCGGTTCTAATTGGATGACTAAGCGATCGATCCAATTGCGCCTTCCTTCGGGCCCGCCGCGCACTAAGTCCAAATCCAAACAAGAAAATTGCACTACATTTAAGACGCTCAAAAAGTCTAAATGGCGGCGCAGCGGTTCACCGTTGAGCTTTAGTGTTCGACGCGCCTGGGATCGCAAAGTTAAAGATAGGTCGATCGCTCCGGTTTGACGTTCGAGTGTAGCATCTATTTGGGCGATCGGCTTTGAGTCGAGTATTAAATCACGATCGCGCGATACTCTGTGGCTTTTTAATGTGGAAAGCAACTCTACCGCTTCTAACAAGTTAGATTTTCCTTGAGCATTATTTCCTACTAAAATAGTTTTGGGAGCGTCAAACGCCACCTTTTGATCGAAGTAGTTCCGAAACTGCCGTAAGTACAGCGTTTTCAAATACATAATATAATGACTGTTGACTGTTGACTGTTGACTGTTGACTGTTGACTGTTGACGTGGGTTATTGATAATCACCCTGCCAGAAAAATCTTTATTTTTCTTTTTATTTTTAAAACATAGTTTTTTCAGTCCTCATAGCGAGGACTTTTGCTTTTAGGTAGGGGTTAAAAACCCCTGCGGGATATCTTGCGGATGTTTAGAAGAGGGCGGAATTAGAGCCATTTAATGAATAATGAAACAACGCTCATTATCCGTCAGCCGTTAACACTATTTTCGAGATTTGTAAAAGCGCACAAACAGTTTTTCCATCTCGATCCACACAAACATCAGAGCGCTGAAACCGAAGCAAACCAGCAATTCAAAAGCCGACAAATAGTGAGTACCGAAAAAAGCTCTCAGCGGCGGAACGTAAATCAGCATCAATTGTAAAGCAGTAGTAACAATCACAGCTCCCCAAACAAAAAGATTAGTGAAGGGGCTTAACTCGATAGTTAGCTGAGTGTTAGACCGAATTGCGATCGCGTGACCCATTTGTGCCAAACAAAGAGTTGTAAACACCATTGTTTTCCAAGCCTCGGGATCTCCAACATGGTTAGGGTTGGTGGTATATCCGTAAGCCCAGGACATCATTGCGATCGTCAAAATTGCAAAAATAATCCCGATGCGAATGATGTAAGAACCCAAACCCCGCGCAAAAATACTTTCTCGCGGACTGAAAGGAGGCTTTTTCATCACGTTCGGTTCCCCTGGTT
Organism: Microcoleus sp. N9_A1; assembly: GCF_036701795.1. NCBI lineage: Bacteria > Bacillati > Cyanobacteriota > Cyanophyceae > Oscillatoriales > Microcoleaceae > Microcoleus > Microcoleus sp. N9_A1. The sequence goes on along the minus strand of NZ_JAUBRI010000001.1, from coordinate 151,388 downwards.
CCACAGCCAAGGCCAAAGCGGGAACGCCGTCTGTTACTAAGTTCATCCACAAAATTTGGAGCGGCGTCAGTGGCACTCCTCCCAAACCCATTAAAGGTGCGGCCGCAATTGTCAAAACTTCGCCGATGTTACTGCCCAAAATGTATTTAATAAAGCGGCGAATATTGCTATAAACCACTCGCCCTTCTTCAGCGGCGGCGACAATAGTTGCGAAGTTGTCGTCGAGGAGCACCATATCGCTAGCTTCTTTGCTGACATCGGTGCCGGTAATTCCCATTGCGATGCCGATATCGGCTTGTTTCAAGGCGGGGGCGTCGTTAACTCCGTCGCCGGTCATTGCGACAAATTTGCCCCAACTTTGCAAAGCTTGGACAATCCGCAATTTGTGTTCGGGGGAAACGCGGGCGTAAACGCTAACTTGTTCGACTTGCTGTTTGAGTTCTTCTTGGCTGAGCTTTTCTAATTCTTGACCGGTGAGAACTCGATCGCCTTCTTTAGCAATACCTAAATCGTAGGCGATCGCTTTTGCTGTCAACTGGTGGTCTCCTGTAATCATCACCACCCGAATGCCCGCATCGCGGCACTTCACCACTGCTTCCCGCACTTCCGGGCGTGGGGCGTCGAGCATACTGACGAGTCCCAGCCAAATCATGTCTTGTTCGCTGGTTTCCTCAGAACCTTCGGATGGCAGGTTTTCCCAGATTTTGTACCCAAATCCGAGGACTCGCAAACCGGCGCTTGCCATGTTGTTGTTTTCGACGAGGATGCGATCGCGCATTTCCTGGGTTAAAGGTTGTACTCGATCGCCGACTATAATGCCTTGGCAGCGCTCCAAAGTCAACTCTGGAGAACCTTTGGTAAACATCAAATAATTCGACTGCTGTCCGTTTTCGCAGGGAAATCCCGAATGTGGAGATCGGCCGGGGACTTCGCAAATCACGCTCATCCGCTTGCGTTCGGAAGAAAAAGGAAATTCCGCCGTGCGTTGCAGCAATTGACACTGTTTTTCCTTATAAATGCCTGCTTTTCCCGCTAAAGACAGCAGAGCTCCTTCTGTGGGGTCGCCCAAAATCTTCCATTCTTGCTGTTCGTGCTGCAATACTGCGTCGTTGCAAACGGCACAGGCAATTAATAAAGATTCGAGTTCTGGATATTCCTCTAAATTATTAATTTTGGCCGATGTCAGGCGATCGGTAAAATCTCCGATCGGGGCATAACCGGATCCTGCGACGGCGACTGTGCAGTCGCCCGTAGAGACTAGCTGAACTACCATTTTATTTTGAGTCAGGGTACCTGTTTTGTCAGAACAAATGGTAGTAACCGATCCCAAAGTTTCTACGGCCGGCAGTTTGCGAATCAGGGCGTTTCGCTTCACCATCCGCCTAGTTCCGAGTGCCAGAGTAACTGTCACGACTGCTGCGAGTCCTTCGGGAACCACAGCCACAGCCATGCTGAGAGAAACTTCTAACAACTCTTCAAACCTGCTGGTATCGAACCCGATGCCGCCGTTTTGGAAGGTAATCATGCCGCCGATGACGACAATTGCGACTAAGGCTAGGGATCCGGAGACTAGAACATTTCCCAACTGGCTCATCCGCTGTTGCAGGGGAGTCGGTTCGGTTTCTACTGACTGAAGCATGGTGGCAATTTTGCCCAGTTCAGTTTTCATTCCGGTGTTGGTGACGATCGCCTTTGCTCGTCCCTGAACAACTTCTGTGCCCTGAAAAATCAGGTTGAGTCGATCGCCCAAGGAAGCATCTTCGGTCAGTTCTAGATCAGCTTGCTTTGTAGCTGCGATCGCTTCTCCCGTCAAAGCAGATTCTCTGACTTGCAGATTTGATGTTTCGATCAAGCGTGCGTCTGCTGCTATTTTTACCCCAGCCTCCAACAGCATTACATCTCCGGGTACGAGTTCCTTGGCTGCTATTTCCGAAGTTTTGCCGTCCCGCAGGACTCTGACTAGGGGGGAAGCGAGGTTTTTGAGGGCTGCGAGGGCTTTTTCAGCACTTTGCTCTTGGAAATAGCCGAGAATGCCGTTGAGTATGACGATCGCAAAAATGGCGATCGCATCTTTGGGAAAAGTATTCGACCGAATGTCCAAAAAACCCGAAATCACGGCCACACCCATCAGCATCAACAACATGATGTTGGTGAACTGATCGACAAAAATCGACCACGGACTGCGGCCTCCTGTTTCTTCGAGTTCGTTGGGGCCGTATTGCTGCAAGCGTTCTGACACCTGTTGGCTGCTCAAGCCAGCGTCTTTGTTGCTGCTTAGCTGCTTGAGAGTTTGGTCAATTGCTACGGTGTGCCAAGAAGAGGGAGAAGTTGAAGACATAAATTACGATCGAGCATGGGGCATAAAGGTGGTTGCGGCCGGACAGCTACAGCCGATCCATCTGGCTGATTACAGTGAGAGAGTTTTAAGTTTTGAGTTCTGAATAAAAAACTGTTTAACTTGGGACTGGTTTTGGGCGGTTCGATGCCGGGGAAGCACAAAGCTTTTAACTTCAATGCGTCTGGTGGCTCGATCGCGCCGTTTGTAGACCTACCGCTGATAGCACTTATCCACCTTACTACTAAAAATTAGCAATTATTTCGGCTATTACACAGAAAAGAAGCTGAAAGCAAAAGTGACTTTAGTGCCCGGATGCAAGCGTGCGCGGCAGGTTAAAAGCTACCTTAAAAAAAACATAATAAAACGCTCGTATCCGAACCCATCTATTCCCCATTTTTTAAAAAATGGCGCTGCGTTGACAGGTCTGGGCCTATGTTGGTTTTCTCACCCTCCACAATGCTCAGCTTCCCACACGCTTGCGTGGGACTAGCCTGTGGGAAGCAAAATATATATATTAAGAAAGTTTTTTTGCAACCGCTGCAGGGGACAGAGTAGATGCTTGGTCTTGAGTCAAGTCCAAGGACTCCCCATGATACAAGAGAATTCCCGCGTTATGAAAGACCGGGCCCGGTCTTTCAACTTCCAAAGGCTGAGTTTTGTCGCTAAATGCTGATATTTCCGGCAAAAGCTGAGGCTGTGGCGAGGGGGTTCACAATCTTTTGGATTTTGCCCACACCCAATTCTGCCGCCATCCTGACATTGGGCAGAATTTTTGCTTTTTTCCCTATTCCCCCAGCCTTCTTTTACCAAAACTTTAATTTGCTTAACTATTCTTAACAATTCGCTTTTCCGTGGGAAAGCCAACACAGGCGATCGGGCCACGGGAATGTTCGGCTCGGTTCTACCGCCCCTGCAGGGGCTATTGAAGCAAAGTTTTATTTTTTGGGCAACCCCGCATCTACCGCAGGAAGGAGATTTGCCCGCACTTCTCCTCCCCGTTATTTACCTTCTTAGAGAAATAACTGTCTGTAATAATTTGTAATAAACAAAGACGGGCGAGCGTTGTATAAAGATTATCAGAGGGTTGAAACGACAGGCCAAAGTTAACAAAAACACTGATTGACAAGGTTTGTCGCATCTCATAAAAGATGTAAAAAATTCTAAGGTTTCTTAAATGTCCGTTACGATGTAACAATAGTGCAGGTAGCGGAAAGGGAAAACTCGATCGGACCAGCAGATTAGCTGGCATCAAATTTCAACCCTTGCAGGCACTCGTAGCCTGAACAAATTTAACTTAACGGTTTTATACCGCAACCAAACTCAATTAACTCAAGTAGGAGAGTTCTTTCATGTTTGACGCATTTACAAAAGTGGTTTCCCAATCTGACGCTCGGGGCGAATTTCTAGCTCAGGGTCAACTCGATGCTCTCAGCAGCATGGTTTCCGACGCCAACAAGCGGATTGACGCAGTAAACCGCATCACCGGCAACGCATCCAGCATCGTAGCCAATGCAGCTCGCACCCTGTTTGCCGAACAGCCACAACTGATCGCTCCTGGTGGCAACGCATACACCAACCGCCGCATGGCAGCTTGCTTGCGCGATATGGAAATCATCTTGCGCTATGTCACCTATGCAACATTTGCAGGCGACGCCAGCGTTTTGGACGATCGCTGCTTGAACGGTTTGCGCGAAACATACCAAGCTCTGGGAGTTCCCGGTGGCTCAGTTGCAGCCGGCGTGCAAAAAATGAAGGAAGCAGCAATCGCGATCGCTAACGACCCCAACGGCGTTACCCGTGGTGATTGCAACTCGCTAATGTCTGAAATCGGCAGCTACTTCGACCGCGCAGCTAGTGCAGTCGGCTAAAAATAGCCAAGCGAACCTTTCTTGTAAAGAAGCGAGCATCGCATTTTTGCAAACAATCATTTTTGTACAAAAACAACACAACATTAGGGAGAAACCAGAACAATGAAAACCCCTTTGACTGAAGCAGTAACAGCAGCCGATTCTCAAGGTCGTTTCCTGAGCAGCACTGAACTACAAGTTGCCTTCGGCCGTTTCCGCCAAGCAGCAGCAGGTTTGGAAGCAGCCAAGGCTTTGACCGCCAACTCTCAGCGCTTGATCGACGGTGCAGCTCAAGCTGTGTACAACAAATTCCCGTACACCCAACAAATGCAAGGCCCGAACTACGCTTCTACCCCAACAGGTAAAGCCAAGTGCTCTCGCGACATCGGCTACTACCTGCGGATGGTAACCTACTGCTTAGTTGCAGGCGGCACCGGTCCGATGGACGAGTACCTGATTGCAGGTGTTGACGAAATCAACCGGACATTTGAATTGTCTCCTAGCTGGTACGTTGAAGCTCTCAAGTACATCAAAGCCAACCACGGTCTGAGTGGCGACGCTGCAACTGAAGCGACTTCCTACATCGACTACGCAATCAACGCTCTGAGCTAGATTTGCGTGATGCCCGGGATTGTAAGCTGCTGTTAGCTTAAGTGTTAGCGGTTGTTTACAATTCCGGGCATCTGCGATCAAAGCCTAGTTTTGCAAATACTTTTTTAAGCAGTTTTCAATTTTTAAAGCAAAAAAGGGAGAAGCGAAAATGGCGGGATTAGGTGCAGCAGAACGCTTGGGAATAAAAGCATTTGAAGAAGCGGGACGGGTAGAACTGCGTCCACACTGGACGCAAGACGATGCGAAAGCAGTAATTCGCGCTGCTTACAGCCAAGTTTTCGGCAACGAGTATTTAATGTCGAGCGAACGACTTACCAGTGCTGAATCTCTGCTGCTGCAAGGGCAGATTTCAGTGAAAGATTTTGTGCGGTCAATTGCACATTCCGAAACTTATCGGAAAAAGTTTTTTTATCCGAACTCGCAAACGCGGTTAATTGAGCTTAATTACAAGCATTTGTTGGGCCGCGCTCCTTACGACGAGTCGGAAATTGCTTTCCACGTTGATTTGTACAATGCAGAAGGCTACGAAGCTGAAATCAATTCTTACATTGACTCAGTTGAGTATCAAGAAAATTTTGGCGAAAGTATAGTGCCTTACTATCGCGGTTTCGCGACTCAAAGAGGTCAAAAAACCGTCGGTTTTAACCGGATGTTTCAACTGTACCGGGGTTTTGCTTCTAGCGATCGATCGCAAAACCAAACCCAAGCCCGTCTGACTTGGGAAGTAGCGAGAAATATGGCTTCGCCGATATACACGGCCTCCATCGGAAAAGCCCTAGGCGGCACATCCGGCGGTTCTCGTGGTCAACTCTACCGAGTCACCGCAATGCAAGGGTCGGCTAATTTTTCGCCCCAAGTGCGGCGGACTACTACCGAATATCTTGTGCCTTACGAGCAACTTTCGAGCCGCTTGCAGCAAATCAACAAACGTGGCGGCAAAGTGGTAAGTATTACCACAGCTTAAAGTTTGTAAAGACGTTTTTTTGAAACGTCTTTAGCAAATTAGGACTAAGGCTAAAAAATTTTCAATTTTATGTGTATAGGTAAGGTGTGCAGTGCACACCCTACTTTGAGGCATATTATCCTTAGTCCTAAAAATTTCAAGTGCAACCAAGCATTAAACTTTTGTCATTAATAATTTAGGAGAAAATCTGGTGGCGATTACAACAGCAGCGTCCAGACTAGGAACATCCGCATTGAGCGATGCGCCGAAGGTAGAATTGCGCCCGAACTACACCAAAGACGACGTTGAAACGGTGATTCGTGCCGTTTACCGTCAGGTGCTGGGCAACGACTATTTAATGAAATCCGAGCGACTTACAAGTTCCGAGTCTTTGCTGCGGGACGGCAGTTTGAGTGTACGAGAATTTGTACGCGCTGTAGCTAAGTCAGAACTGTACAAAACCAAGTTTTTTTACAACAGTTTCCAAACTAGGACGATCGAACTAAACTACAAACACTTGCTCGGTCGTGCTCCCTACGACGAATCTGAAGTAGTTGAGCACTTAGATTTGTACCAAACACAAGGCTACGACGCTGATATTGATTCTTACATCGATTCAGTAGAGTATCAAGAAAACTTTGGCGATAGTACCGTCCCTTACTACCGCGGCTTTAACACCCAGCGTGGTCAAAAAACCGTTGGTTTTACCCGGATGTTCCGGTTGTATCGTGGCTATGCAAACAGCGATACATCTCAACTAGAAGGCAATAACTCTCGCTTAGCTGTCGAACTCGGCACTAACACCGCTACGGCTGTAGTTGGGCCTTCTGGCGGTAACGAAGGTTGGGCTTATCGGCCTTCTGCCAGAAACGTAACTCCCAGCAGCACTTTCGGCGGCGCTGCAGCTTACGGCAAAGAAGGACGGCTGGTGCGCGTGGAAGTTTCGGGCATTCGCACGGGCGGCTATCCCAGCGTGCGCCGCAGCAGCAAGGCTTTCATCGTACCTGTTGAGGAGTTGTCCTCGCAAATGCAGAAATTTCAACGCATGGGCGCGAAAATCGCCAGCATTACTCCAATTTAGTAAGTTGGCAGTTGGCAGTTGGCAGTTGGCAGTTGGCAGTTACTAGCTTTTAGTCAACAGTCAACAGTCAACAGTCAACAGTCAACAGTCAGAATTACCAATTACCAAGAAGCTTATGTTGGGTCAAATTGTAGCTGGAAAAAGTGGCAATACAGCTTCCGCAGGTCGCTGTTTTCGGTACGAAGTTGTTGGCTTGCGCCAAAGCGATGATACAGAAAATATTGATTATTCGATTCGATCGAGCGCGAGTACATTTATCACCGTGCCGTACAATCGGATGAATCAAGAAATGCAGCGGATTACTCGCATGGGCGGGAAAATTGTGAGCATTCAGCCTTTAAGTGCGAGTGCAGAATCATCCCATGAATCATCGGGTGAACACGAATAGTTTGGTTGCAGGGGCGATGAAAATCGCTCCTACACAAACAAAGTTCGTTAGAACTCACATCTTGCACGATGCTCAATAAGCCTTTTATGAACAGGCAAGATGCCTGTTCCACAAGAAATTAATTCTTTGTGGAACAGGCATCTTGCCTGTTGCTGACAATGGTGCAAGATGTGAGTTAGAACGGGCGATTTCAATCGCCGAGTTTCCCCAACCCGCCTAAGAGCGGGTTTCGTCTGTGTAGTAGCGATTGAAATCGCCGAGTTTCCTAATAACTAATAACTAATGACTATGGATTATTACGAATCCGACTCACCGCCGGCGGGTGTAGCTGAGGGCGAGTCTTTAACAGTAGAACAGGCGATCGCAAATTTGCACTCCCAAGATTACAGTCTCCGGTATTATGCTGCTTGGTGGGTGGGCAGATTTCGAGTCAAGGAACCGGCAGCTATTGCAGCTTTAATTGCTGCCCTACAAGAAGAGTCAGAACAAACAAAAATCGGCGACTATTCCCTATTACGAAATGCGGCGCGGGCTCTGGGTAAATTGGGCGACAAACAAGCCTTACCAGCGCTGACTCACTGTTTGGAATGCGCCGATTATTACGTGCGGGAAGCGGCGGCTCAAGCTCTCGAAATGCTGGGCGATCGCGATTCTATTGATCCGCTAATGAAAGTCTTAGATGGGGGCGTAGCTGCGGCGGTGCGAGTGCCTGGAAAAGCGCATCTAGTGCAGCCTTACGACTCGGTAATTGAAGCTTTGGGAACGCTGGAAGCGACAGAAGCAATACCGCTAATTTCACCTTTTTTAGAACATTCTGTGGAGCGGGTGCAGTACGCTGCGGCGCGGGCGATGTATCAGTTAACTGGTGAGCGGGTTTACGGAGAGCGGTTGGTAAGTGCTTTGAATGGGGATAATTTGCAGTTGAGGCGATCGGCTTTGATGGACTTGGGGGCGATCGGCTATTTGCCGTCAGCACCAGCTATTGCTGAAACTTTAGCAGAAAATAGCATGAAATTGATTGCCCTCAAAGGAGTTTTGGAGCATCACCTAAATCAACAAACATCTCTATCTTTGTCCGATGAAGCTATCCAAGTGATGAACTTAATGGATAGTTTACTTTAACAAAAATTAGTTCGCAACTGCAATAGGATTGCTTTAGCGATTCTCAATTGTCTGCCATATATTCAGGACACAGCAGATTCAGGAAACAGCACTGCTGTGTCCTTACCGCCTATCTGTATTTCAGGGAGTTGAGAACTGCTATTTTCTCGCTTTTCTCCGGGTGAACTGGTGGCTGATGATTTGATAAAATGAGGGATGAGGCTTTAAGTATTAATTTTCATGAGTTTTGAGTAAAAATATTGAGGGTAGTACCTGTTATGAAGCATCAAGATTTTTGTGAAGAATTTGCATTTCTCCTGGTTAAGTATAAAGCAACTCATAAAGCGAAGCAATATGGGGGAGTCCCTCTTTCTAGTATATGTTGTACGTTGAGAGGACTTCTGAATATGCGTACTGAAGGAGTGAACCTGACTTCAGAGGAACATCTTTTTCTAAAAGAATGGGGATGGACAATGGATCTTTCTCCCTCCAATCCTCTTTATCAAATCATTAATAAATTTGACTCGGGTGAGAAACTGAGTGTAAAAGAAAGGATAGTTTTGGAACAAGAGCAACAACAAGTAAAGATTATTGGGGAACGAGAGCATCAACGAGAGGAACGAGAGCATCAACGAGAGGAACGAGAGCATCAACGAGAGGAACGAGAGCATCAACGAAAGCAACAAGAACAAATAAAACAAGAGAGGCATTTGTCTGAACTAGCGAGAAAATACCGAGTTAGTAGCTCGGATTTAACGATAAATTCTCTTTATGACCTTATTTGCAAAATTGACAGTGGAAATCCACTGAGTGATTCAGAGATGGAATGGATGAAATCGAGGCGGTTTTATGAACCGATAAAGATTTATCGGCAAATACAGCACTTTGCTTTACTAAAGGCTAAGTACCAAGCAACTGAATATCCAGATTGTTCGCTTGATAGCCCTTTGTATCAAATCCTCAAGCAACTCGATGCAGGAGAAATATTCAGTGATGTAGAGGCTAACTGGCTTGTCAACAACCAACTGATTGATACTTTAGAAATTTTTGGGCAACAAAAAGCTGGACGGGAAGCTGAATTTGCCCAACTCAAGGATAAGTATAAAGCTAGTGAATACGCAGAAACATCTGTCTCTAGTCCACTCTATAAAATCCTGAAAAACCTGGATGCAGATATACAGTTGAGTGAGTCAGAACTTAACTGGCTAGAAGAGAATCAACTTAGCGAAACGCTTAGCATTGTTTTGGAGATTGAACAAAAACGACACTTTTCCGAACTGAAAGTTAAGTATAAAGCTACTACTTATGAGGATTCATCCCTCTCTAGCCATCTTTATAAAGTTCTCAAAAAAATTGATTTAGAAAATCAGCTAGGTGAGCATGATGTTAACTTTCTGAAAAAACGTAAACTGACTGAGACAATTACTCTGGCGCTTGACAAATTTGCTGCTAGTCTCAAGTCCAAAATTAAATCTGGAGAGCCGTTGAGTGAGGCTGATTTTGATTGGATCAAACAGCATGGACGTGATGATGTAATTACTTTTGCTATTGAAAACTATGTTGCTAGTCTGAAATCCAAAATCCAATCTGGAGAGCCGTTGAGTGAGGCTGATTTTGATTGGATCAAACAGAATAAACGTGAAGACATAATTACTTTTGCCGAAAAAAATAGATTTGCTGCTCTGAAGTCTAAGTATGAAGTCTCGGACTATAAAGATCAGACACCTTCTAATCCATTGTACGCAATTCTGCAAAAACTGGATAAAGGAGAGCGACTGGAACCAACAGATGTTGCTTGGCTTGAGGAGAATAAACTTGAAGCATCTCAACCGAGCAATAGCTATTATGGGTGGCAGGAAGAACACCGATATCAAGGGCAGAGACTGTTCTCTGGCAAGATTTTTACAGCTTACCACAAAATCGAAGCACTTTTCTATGAACAGGAGTACAAGAATACTGGAAATAAATGGAAGTTGCCTAATGCTAGCAGTCATTGGCGCAAGGCAGGGCAACCGAGAAGTGCATTGAAGCTGACTGAAAATCTGGAGTTCGACAAAATAAAAGAAAATAAGCTCAAGTCAGCTTTGTTAACAACGAGGGGCGGTGCTTTTCGAGATATTGATAAATTAGATGATGCACAAAAGTGCGCGATCAAAGCTATTGAGTATCAGCCTCAGAGTCATCATCCTTACACTTTGATGGGAGCTATTTGTTTTGAGCGGGGTCAATTTTTAGAGGGTGAGCGTTGGTTTAACGAGGCAATTAAACGCGGTGCTTCACCCAGAGATCAGGATGCGGAAATGAAGCGGGTTGTCAAAAATGCTAAGGATGAGAAGCGTCGGGAAGTTGTGGAATATTTGCTGAAAAAAGATCCGCAGCGCTATGCTTGGGCTAAGGCTTATAGGAAGCGCCAAGACGGTGAGGATGCACAGCGCAAGAATTCCTAGCGCAGGTATGGAGTCGAGTTTTTGGCGGATTCGACTCTTTAACGAAGATTGTCCTATTTCGAGTATGGTAAGCTTTCCAAGTCGATCGCCGCGCCTCACCGACGCTGCAAAAAGTTCGATCGCGCGATCGACCCAACCTACAATTACAATGATCACGGTAGAGCTTACAAATCAATGGCATTAGAACTAATTCGCGCAGTCGAACAAGCAGATTCTTCCGAAGGCTTGTTAAACGCAGTCAAAGCACTGGCGGCGGCTGAGTCAAAAGAAGCAATTCCTACCTTAATTACAGTCCTCGGCTACAACAACCCAGGCGCCGCTGTGGCCGCCGTTGACGGGCTGATTCAACTCGGAGAACCCGCCGTGCTGCCGCTTCTCGAACAGCTTGACGGCTACAATTACGGAGCGAGAGCTTGGGCTGTTCGGGCTTTGGCGGGAATTGGCGACCCCAGAGGTTTAGAGATTTTGCTCGATGCTGCAGCGAATGACTTTGCTTTGAGCGTGCGGCGGGCGGCGGCTAGGGGTTTGGGGACGATTTGCTGGGAACTGATGCCAGCAGAACAAGTTTTAGATGCTCAAAGAAGCGCAGTAAAAACGCTGCTGCAAGCGTCCCAAGACCCGGAATGGGTGGTTCGCTACGCAGCGGCGGGGGGTTTACAAGCCTTGGCTGGTGCTGCGACTGTTAAACCGGATTGGTTAGCCGAAATTTCGGCAAAACTTGAGGAAATAGCCCAAAGCGATGAAACTTTGGTAGTTAGGGCTCGGGCTTTGCTTGCTCAGAAAAATTTGTCACCGGGCTAGGGTTTGGGCGATCATCTCTTCCAAGTCCCCTTGACTGAGAGTGGTTAATATAAAGACTTCTTGTACGGTTTTGCCCTGTCTGGCAATTATTTTAAATCCCCCGCGGATGGGTACTGACACTCTTAATGTCATGCGGGGGATGTGTCCTTTAACTTTGTTGATGACACCTGGGGTAACGGTGTGAATGCCCATTTTTAGGGTGAGGCGCTCTAAAATTGGTATCAAACCGGGAAGGTGGGTAGAGTGATTCCAAACTAGGCGGCCTTTGGGTTGTGGGTTCATTACTTTTTAACCAAATTCAACATACCCAGTCTAAGCCACCCTCTGGCCGAACCAATTTGAAATTCCCTCAATTTATGTATCAATAACCTTACTGTACGTGTCATTGCAAGCAAAGCGACGCAATCTCAAACCGAGATTTTTGATTCCAGGCGCGCAAGCTGAGATTTGATGGCGCAGAATTGTCCTGTACTTTTTGATGTTTTGGGTTGGTAACTGTCGGTTTTTCTAGTTGAGTTGCGATCGCCCCGAGCATTTCTCTGACGCTGCAAGGTTTCTTGAGATAGCCGTCTGCTTTGAGTTCCAGGGCTTTTTCCATTTCTGAACCTGTCATAAAAATAAACGGAATGCTGGCGGTGGCAGGGTATGATCGCAAAATCGCGAAAACTTCCAAACCGTTGAGTTCCGGCATCATCACATCAGACAAGATTAAATCGGGAATTTGGGCGATCGCGGTTTCGATACCGACTTGTCCGTTTTCCGCGCCTACAGCTTCAAAACCTCGTGATTCTAGAAGTTCTAATACAGTTTCTCGGATTAAGTTATTGTCTTCAATTACTAATATCTTTGGCATTTGTTTTAGTTGACTCTTGACTGTGTTTGTATTTCTATGTGATAATTTTGGCAGGTAACTTTTAATAAATTCAATAGGGTTATTGCAAAAAACCGCTTTTTACGCGTCAGCGTGCGATCGCCACTACGTGCAGTATCTCAGAAATCCGCCGCAAAGCTTGAGCGCGCAACTCCAAAAGTTACTATTCACAAATTTTGGGCGATCGGGTAAAATGCAGCTCAGTGTATCGCTATTAAGTTAGGAGAGACCTATGTCGGAATTTTTAGACTTTCTCAGACATCAGTTTGCTTACATTGCCATTGGCGAATTTAAACCAGGAAAATTCAAAGAAGCAGAAGAACTTTTTGCCAAAGCCGTGGCAACTTATGCTACAGGTTTTAAGGGAGCATACCTGCTGCAATTGCCCAATACAGACAAAGGTATTGCGATCATTTTTTGGGAAAGCGTGGAAGAAATGGCCGCCAATCAAAGCGAAGCTTATCAGGAAATATTGAAGCAGATGACGCCTTTATTTGCTAAAATTCCCGACACTGATGTTTATGAAATCGTCAGTGAAATTAAGCCGAAAAGTGAATGATTAAAAATTATGCAACCGGCGCGTCATTCCCATTCCCATCGGCGTTTTTCGCCCAACTCCGCTGTAAAGGGCAAAATCTGCTAAAGCATTAATTTGCTTGATAGTAACGGGATCAACATCTCCCATAATTCGGTAAGTAATATCGCCGACGCAGCCAATAAATTTACTGCGAGAATCCGTACTAACTTCTGTGCAGATATCGAAGAAACTAGGGAAAATAGATTCTATGAAATTAGGTTCGATCGCCCTATTGCTGTACTTGTTCCAGCGATTCGCCAAACTGCCAAAAATACTCTCTCTAGTTGGCATAGCACTGTCGTAAACACCTTGCCGAAAATTAGTAGGAGTGCAAAAACTAAAAGCAATTTGGCGCTGTGTTTCCGAAGCGCGATCGAACAATTCGGCGTAACTGCAAAAATTGACCCAAGGCTGGTTTGATTGCGGTTCGCTCAAAATATTGGTAATGTACAAGTCTGTAGGGCCCAGATGCCAATGGCGGTCAAAATTTAGTTGCTGCCAAAGTTCAGTTAGCCGATCGAACAAACCGTCATCCAGCAGAGAAATTCGCCACCAAATCGCTGTATTTTCGCGAATTGCTTGCTTTTGTTCCCACTGTAGCGCCGGGAAAGTTGGGAGCGCAACCGCAGGCAAAACTCTCTTTTGTGTCGGCGCAGTGCTGCTTTTGGCAACCTCTTTTCTGCTTACTTGGAAGGGGCTTAATGTGAAAGCTTTTTCATTCGATTGGTCGTGCAGGTACGCGCTCAAATCGCTGTCTACAGCACTCACAAGGTTGAGAAATAATGCGTGAAGATGCCGTCCCGTTAAAAATTGGGATGGAATGGGCGCAACGGGCAGCAAGTTTAAAACGAGGCTGTGGGGCATTTTAAAATTAGATATTTTGTCTGTATATCTGTTGGGTTACTATTAATATTACAGTTAAGTTGTAATTTATAATATTTCTAATGATTATTCCTACAATACATTTTTGGGCTTGTTGACAAGAGTTCTTGATCCGTGCTGGTGCGTCGCTATCAAATTGTCCATTTTTTGGCAAAAATTTATTGTAGGCGACACACCCTACGGCTGATATTAATGAATTAGGCGATCGTAATTTCGGACGACAAATAAACGTCTTGAATGGCGTGGAACAATTTTACACCTTCTTCAAAGGGACGCTGAAAAGTTTTGCGGCCGGAAATTAAGCCGCAGCCACCAGCGCGTTTGTTGATTACTGCGGTGCGAATGGCTTCGGCAAAATCGTTTTTTCCTGAAGCACCGCCAGAGTTGATTAAACCCATTCTTCCCGCATAACAGTTGAGCACTTGATAGCGTGTTAGATCGATCGCATGATCCGTTGTCAATTCCGAATACACACGGCTGTTGGTTTTGCCGTAACTCTCGCCGGCGGCTTTAGCAACTGCTCCGTAACCGTTGTTACATTCGGGCAATTTCTGCTTGATAATGTCAGCTTGAATTGTCACCCCCAAGTGATTTGCTTGACCTGTTAAATCCGCTGCTAAGTGATAATCTTTGTCTTGCTTGAAGATATCGTTGCGGAGATAGCACCACAGAATTGTTGCCATTCCGTATTCGTGAGCGTGGGCAAAAGCTTGACTAACTTCTTGGATTTGCCGCGTCGATTCCGGCGAACCAAAATAAATTGTGGCTCCGACTGCAACGGCTCCTAAATTCCAAGCTTGTTCGACTGATGCAAACATTATTTGGTCGTATTGATTGGGATAAGTCAGCAATTCGTTGTGATTGAGCTTGAGAATGAAAGGGATTTTGTGCGCGTATTTGCGAGAGACGCTTCCCAAAACTCCCAGGGTTGTCGCAACGGCGTTGCATCCTGCGGAGAGTGCTAGTCTGATGATGTTTTCGCTGTCAAAATAGATGGGATTTGGTGCAAAAGAAGCGCCCGCCGAGTGTTCGATTCCTTGGTCTACTGGTAGGATCGATAAATAGCCAGTATTTGCCAAGCGTCCGCTAGAATAAAGTTGCTGGAGCGATCGCAAGACTTGAGAAGAGCGATCGGTTTGAGCAAAAATGCGATCGACCCAATCCGGGCCTGGCAGGTGCAACAAATCTTTAGAAACTTTCGCTTGATGGGTGAGCAAGTCTTCGGCTTCGTCGCCCAGCAAAGATGCGATCGAACTGGGAACTGATAGTGTAGCTGTCATGCAGATTTCCCTCTCAATTTCAATTGCAGGCTGATGATTGCAGATATTAGCCTTGCTGATATTGTAGCAAATAATTCATATTTTCGATCCAGGCAATTATCAGCCAAGTTTTTAATAAGATTAGAGACAACAGCAGCGGGACGCGCTACTCTAGAATAAGCTGGCAGTTCCGCAGCAGCGAAAACACCAGCGATCGCCTATCGACACACAACTCTGCCATCACAATGTCACACACTTACTTTGATTCTGAAAACGCTCACAAATCCTTCGAGATGCCCGGTGCCAGACCCCACTACAACCCCGATCGCCCCGGACAAGTAGAGCATATTTTCCTCGATTTAGTGCTGGATATTCCCAAACAAAGTTTTCGCGGCACTTGCAGCATCCGCATAAATCCAGTCCGCAGCGGTATTGACAAATTAACCTTAGATGCGGTAAATCTCAATATTAAATCGGTAAAAATTGGCGAAACCGAGCAAAATTTCGACAGCGACGGCGAAGTGCTGGAAATTCAACTGCACGAACCAACAGTAGCTTACGAACCAATTACAATTGCGATCGCATACTCGGTCGAAAAACCCCAGCGCGGCCTCTATTTCGTCGGCCCAGACAAACACTATCCCGACAAACCAACCCAAGTTTGGACTCAAGGCGAAGACGAAGATTCCCGCTTCTGGTTTCCCTGTTTCGACTATCCCGGACAACTTGCAACTTCCGAAATTAGAGTGCAAGTTCCGAAACAACTTTTTGCAATATCTAACGGCGAATTAATTAGCACAAAAAATGAGGGCGACGATAAGATTTATCACTGGTCGCAAACCCAGATCCACCCAACTTATTTAATGACCTTAGCCGTCGGAGATTTTGCCGAAATCAAAGACGAATGGAACGGCAAACCAGTTAATTATTACGTCGAAAAAGGCCGCGAAGCCGACGGTAAGCGCAGCATGGGCAAAACGCCCAAAATGATTGAATTTTTCTCTAAAGCATTTGGCTATCCTTACCCTTTTCCTAAATATGCTCAAGTCTGCGTCGATGATTTCATCTTCGGCGGCATGGAAAATACTTCGACAACTTTGCTAACAGATAGGTGCTTGATAGATGAACGCGCTAGCCTCGACAATCGCGCTACAGAAAGCTTAGTTGCTCACGAATTAGCTCACCAGTGGTTCGGTGATTTAGTAGTAATTAAACATTGGTCTCATGCTTGGCTGAAAGAAGGTATGGCTTCTTATTGCGAGGTGCTATGGACTAACGAAGAATACGGCAAAGAAGACGCGGCTTATTATATGTTAGGTGAAGCCCGCAATTATTTAGCTGAAGACAGTTCTCGCTACCGCCGCCCGATTGTTACTCACGTTTACCGCGAAGCGATCGAATTGTACGATCGCCATTTGTACGAAAAAGGCGCTTGCGTGTATCACATGATTCATGCCGAGTTAGGCGACGAGCTATTTTACAAAGCAATTCACACTTTTGTGCGGGATAACGCTCACCAAACTGTAGAAACGATCGATTTGCTCAGGGCGATCGAAAAGGCGACCGGCCGCAATTTAATGTTTTTGTTCGATCAGTACGTTTATCGCGGCGGTCATCCAGATTATAAGGTTGCTTATTCCTGGGACGGCGATAGCAAATTAGCCAAAGTGACTGTAACACAAACTCAGATAAAAGATAGCAAAAATGGCAATGGCAACAGCAAAGATGTCTTTGACCTAAAAATTCCGATCGGCTTCGGTTATAAGCCAGAACAAGATGCAGAAGATCGAAGTTCTCTAAACCTAAAAACTTTCACCGTCCGAGTCTATGAACGTGAGCAAAGTTTCTATTTCCCCCTCGAAGAGAAGCCCGCATTTGTTAGTTTTGATGTCGGAAATAAATACTTAAAAACCGTTGTTTTAGAGTATGGAGTCGCCGAATTAAAAGCTCAGTTGCAGTTCGATCCAGACCCGGTTTCCCGGATTTATGCCGCCCAAGCTTTGGCGAAAAAGGGAGGATTAGAAGCTGTTAAAACGTTGTCAGATGTTCTCAAAAAAGAGCAATTTTGGGCAGTGCGGGCAGAAGTTGCAGGTGAGTTAGTTGAAATTAAACTCGACCAAGCTTTTGATGGTTTAGCAACTGGTTTGAAGGATAAAGATGCTAGGGTTCGCCGCGCTGTGGTGAATGCGTTGGGTAAAATCAAGACTCATGAGACTTATAAGGCGCTGAGGGCGATCGTCGAAAAAGGCGACGACAGCTATTATGTAGAAGCGGCCGCAGCTAGTGCTATGGGCTCGATCGCAGGGGCGAATCCCGACGAAAAACCGACGGACGAACAGGTACTCAAAGAGTTAAAATTGGTTTTGAAAGAGCGTCAGGGCTGGAATGAGGTTGTGCGATCGGGTGCTATTGCCGGTTTGGCGCAAATGAAAACTTCTGAAGATGCGCTGAATCTAATTTTGAAATATACAGCCATCGGTACTCCGCAAGCTTTGCGATTAGCTGCAATTCGTTCTTTGGGGACAATTTCTACAGGTCAAACTAAGCTTAATTTAGAACGAATTTTGCACCGATTGGCAGAATTATCTAAAGAGACGTTTTTCTTGACTCAAGTATCTGTGGTAGTGGCTTTAGGACAGATGGAAACTCGCAAAGCCATTCGGATTTTGCGTTCTTTAGCTGACCAAACTCCCGACGGCCGCGTCCGTATGATGGCTGATGAAGCTGTGCAAAGAGTGCAGAAAAATGTCGGTTCCGATGCAGCGGTGAAGCAGTTGCGGGAGGAGTTAGACCAGGTGAAGAAGGAGAATCAAGATTTGAGGAGTCGGATGGAAAATTTGGAGGCTAAGGCGAAGAAAGATTAGAGTAAAAACCGCATACCGGCGCAGATAGAGGCAGATTTGGGCGATCGGCTTTTATCTGCGCGCGAGTATTACAATATTATTTTCCAGCTGCAGTGCATCTACATTTGCTACTTTCAACAGAGGGAAAGCGAAATATGTCTGTTCTCTACTATGTTGTTGTCTCAAATGGTGAATTATCTAGAATCAGGCGTGCAGTTTTTATTGTTTAGTTGGCAACTATTAATCGGACTTATGCACGGGTGGCGAGAAACCGGGTTTTTTTACGAAAATCCTGCGCTGTAGCCCGGAGATTCGGCAAAAAACCCGGTTTCTTTAGTTAATCGGAGTTACGCACGGGTGGTGAGAAACTGGGTTTTTTTACGAAAATCCTGCGCTGTAGCCCGGAGATTCGGTAAATAATCCGGTTTCTTTAGTCCTATGCGTCAGTCCTATATTAATCTAGTTGCAGGAGCTTTTGCACCCAGAAATATTGCAAAAATTATGAGTATAACCGCTGTATTGATAGAACAATCGGGAGTAATTCCCTACCGCATTCAAGACGGACAAATTGAAGTAATGGTGATTACTTCTTCAACCGGTAAGCGCTGGGTGATTCCCAAAGGGTTAATTGAACCTGACATGACTCCCCAAGATTCCGCCGCCAAGGAAGCTTGGGAAGAAGCAGGTTTGTTGGGTCAAGTGTTCCCGGATTTGCTGGGAACTTACGAATATCAAAAGTCTGGCTATACTTGTCAGGTAGAAGTATTTTTAATGCAAGTGCAAGCAGTTCTAGAAAATTGGCCGGAAGCTAGCAAGAGAAAGCGGCAGTGGGTAAGTATTCCTAAAGCAATTAAGCGGGTTAATGAACCGGAACTCAAACTCATTTTGGGTGATTTGCCGCATCGGTTCTGGTGAAGAGTCATGGGTAAGGGCGGGTTGACCAATACTTTGGTTTTCAACCATAAATTCGGGTGAACTCGCTAAAAGAACAACATGACTGAAGACTATATTCTGTAAGATTCTGGAGATGCGATCGCCATGCCATCTCCTAAGATGACCAACCTTAACCCGATTAAAATTCTTTCCCTCAATGACTTGCGCGACAACAAGCCCGAACGTCTAGGCCGGTCACTCACCTTCGGAGCCATCTGTGCAGATGCAGCCGCCGTTTGTCTCGACGATGGAGGACACTCTCATTGCTGATGAACTGCGTGACCTGCTTATAGAAGAAATTTACTCGCAGCGCCAAGCGATTGGAGCTTAATTTATTTAGGCGTTAGCGGAGAGGAAAGGAATGCTTTCGGCTAAGTTGTCCTTAACTTCAATGCCCTGTTTTTTCGCCCAAAACTGACTCAAAAAGTGAATTTGCCGCAAACCGACAATTAAATTTAAACCTGGTACAAACATCCACCAAACAGTTAGCGGTTCTTTGATTCCCTCTTGGCGATACAATTCGTTAACTGTGTTGTAAAGTTTGAACTGCACGATGTAAATCCAAGCAATTCCCACGAAGGAAAACCAACCAAACCATCCGGGAACGTCGGGATCGAATATCCGCAAAGCTTGGGGAATGGCTACTCCTAAAACAAAGGGCAATAAGCAAAGTGTCCCCGACCAACTCTTGCCGTTATAACTCCGCAATTCTTCTTGAATAATCCATTTGTACCAGCCGTAATATAGTAGCAAGCTGACTCCCGACCGCAAAATTACTTGCCACAAAATTCGTGGCTTTCCTAAGAGTTTTTCGGACATTTTTTAGATGTAAGATATGAATGGCTTTATTGATTATATTAACATTTGTTAATTATTGCAAAATTGCTTCTCTGATCGATCGCGCGGTTGCAGGGGCCAGCAGCACACCGTTGCGATAGTGGCCGCTAGCGATCAGAACGTGGCTGTTACCGGGAAGCGCCTCGATAATTGGGGCGGGCCGCCCTTCCGGGCGCGGGCGCAATCCCGACCATTGCTTGATAATTTCAGCTTCTGCTAAGGCCGGACAAAGTGCGATCGCCCTTGCCATCACTTCATCCAACATATCAGCATTCGCCTGAACTTCCCCGCCATTTTCCGAAAACTCCACCGTCGCCCCCACCCAATATTCTTGATTTGCCAAAGGCACAATGTGAACGTCATCACAAGTAATTACTGGCGCAAAATCAGGGTTTCCTAGAGGATTTTTTGACCGCAAATGCAGCGCTTGTCCCAACACCGGGCGAATGTCAACCAACTGATTTAACGATGCAGTGACAGCAGCAGAACCCAAACCAGCCGACACAATTAGGCGATTGAACTCGCCACTAGCAGCAATCGCGGCCCCTTCAACTTCCACCCCAAACTCAAAAATCACTCCATTGCGTTCCGCAGCATCCACCAAAGCCAGAGTTAGCGCGATCGGATCGACTTGCCGGTCTTGAGGTGAATAAATTGCTGCAATAATCTGATCATTTAAATAAAGATGAGGGCAAAACTCGCGCACTCGTTCCACATCCCAAAGTTCCAATTTCCAACCTTGAGACTCGCGAATTGCGATCAACTTTTCCCACTTACTTAAATCCTCTCCCTCCGAACACAGCATTAAAATTCCCTGTTTGTTAAACGGAATTTTCCGCCCCGTAACTGCTTCCAATTCAGGAATCAAAGTTTCGTAGCGCTGAAGGCTGGTTTCCCTCAATTTCCAACTTCTGCCCTTAGTTTTGTGACTGATCACTCCCATCAAAACGCCGAGGGCTGCACCAGTAGAACCTTGTGCCGGCTGCTGTTTGTCGAATACAGTGACTTTTAGTTCGGGGGATTTACTTAGTTCAAAGGCGATGGAAGCCCCAATAATACCGCAACCAATAATTGCAACGCGAATCATTCAATTTTAGATTTTAGATTTTAGATTTTATAAAAGAAGAAGACCGGGCGGTTGAAACCACGTCTATACAAACAAAACCCGCCGACGCGGGTTGAAGAACGGGCAGTAAAAATTAAGTTTTACTTTATTTTCTTCAGTCCGCGAAGGCAGACTTCGTTTTTGTAGGTGCGGTTTCAACCGCCGTCTTATCTAAAGTGATTAAGCTTTAGGAATTAGCTGCAAGAAGGTATCGAAATCATTGACAGCTTTTTGATAGCTGGCCGTGACTTTTGCATAGTCAAGCCCTTTAGCAGCAAGATCAATGTTAACCAACTCGGTAAACAAACTCTTAGTTAAATCAACAGCTTGTTGTTGAGAACTAGGCAACAAACTCGCAGAGACGGTTTTCATGGTGTTCCGCAAGTCGCCTAGAGGCCCGTGAATGTAAGTTCTGGTATCAATCCAATTCCGTTTTTGAATTAGGGTTCCCAGTTTATCCATGCGCGATCGGAACTCTGTCAGGCTAGGAACATAGCGCTGAATTTGCTGGGTCTGGGCTGCTGTGTAAGTCGTTGGAACTTTTGCTTCGACACTGCTGCAACTAACCAGAAATGCCATCAAAAACGCCATCATCAAGGCAAAAAATGAACGGGGACGAGTCATATCGATTTTAGATTTTAGATTTTAGATTTCTCGTTCTCAGGAAGAGGCTGGGAATGCAGCTCGGCGAGGAGCTGGTTCACTGACCTAGCACCGAGGGTTATGTACAAAATATTATTTTACCTCCTGGCGGCGCAGAAAAGTGATCACAGCATTGCCAACTTTTTCTGACCAATGTTCTTGAGGATAATGCCCCGCTTGTTCCAGTGTGACTAACTCTGCATTTTGCAGGGAACCGACTAGCTTTTGAACTGGTTCAACACTCAGCCAAGGATCTGTCAAACCCCAGACAAATAAAGTTGGTCGAGTCCATCCTTTCAAGCCGGATTCAATTTCTGCCATTGACTGCGGCAATTGAATATTGCGGACTGTATTCATCAGCGATCGACCTGCATCCGAACTCTTCAAAAACGGGCGACGGTAAACATCTAAATCCTTGTCTGATATTGTCTGGCGGCTGCCACCTTCGAGAGTTCTGTCAACCAAAAGCGGGTCTTGCGTCATCATGTCGCCAATAAAAGGCAGCCCCAACTGCTGCATTTTCCAAGGCAATTTTATATCTGCTGAAACTGGTGTATTTATGATGGCTAGACGCTCAATTTTATCGGGATTGCGTAAAGCGTATTGAATGCCGGCTGAAGCTAAAAATCCTTGGACAACGAGGTAAAATCGGTCTAATTCTATAGCTTGAATAAAGCCAGCGAGGGCATCAACAAAAGCATCGGGAGTGTAGGCAAAGTCGCGCTTGTCTGGTTTTGTCGATCGCCCGTAGCCCACCCAATCCGGCGCGATCGATCTAAATCCCTGTGCCGCCAAATCCGGCATCATTACAGTCCAGGTAAAACTCTGGGACGGCAAACCGTGCAGCAGCAGTACGGGCGGTTTCTCAGTTTGGTTAACCGGATTTGTTTCCCGATAAAACCATTGCAGCGGGCCTACTTCAACTATTTTCTCATCAATTGACATTATTTTACTTGTTATTTATCAAAGAATAAGGCGGGTATTCCCCGCCCTACTTACCTAATAGTTGGGTGTGCACAGAGCACACATTAGTATCAACTTAAGCCTCCAAACTTTTGTATCTCAGCTTTGTATCGAAGTCTCGATCCCCCTAAATCCCCCTTAAAAAGGGGGACTTTGATAAGACTCTTGTTCCCCCCTTCTTAAGGGGGGTTAGGGGGATCGAGGCCTAATCGTCAGACCGTAGTCTGGCACTACATAAGAGGTTAAGTTGATACTAATGACAGAGCACCTTACCCAACTAATCAAAGTCCCGCTTAGAAATTCATTTCAGCAGCTTGAACTTTTTCGACCTGTTTCTTCTTGAGAACCAGCATGATTTGAGCCAGCATGGTTATAGCCACGAAAGCCATCAATCCTTTAACTCTACCTGCACTTTGCAGCACAATTTCCACATCTTTTTGACCAAAGCCACCCACATTAGGATTGCTCGTCAAAAGTTCGCCGGCTGCAACGGTTTGTCCTTCGGTAACAATCAGTTCTGGGCCTGCTGGAATCGTATCAACAACCGCTGCACCTTCTGCCGGTTGAATTGTCACTTCATAACCGCCAGCTTCCGGTTGAGCAATCTTAGAAATGCTGCCAGCTACCGAAGCATTGTAAACAGTATTATTGCTCTTTTCGCCAGTAGGATAAACCTGACCGCGGCCGCGGTTGCCACCAACATAAATTTGGTATTTGCCGTAGTGAACCGACTTGTCAGTTTCCGGATTCGGCGACAAAACTGGGAATACCAATTCTTTGTACTGTTCTCCCGGTACTGGGCCCACTAAAACAATATTTTCTTGGGTTTCGCTGTAAGGTTGGAAGTAAAGATCGCCGACTTTTTCCTTCATTTCTTCAGGAATTCTGTCAGCGGGAGCAATCTTGAAACCTTCGGGCAACATCACGACTGCGCCGACATTCAAGCCGCCTTTGCTGCCGTCGCCGACAACTTGCTGCACGTTAGTATCGTAGGGAATCTTGACAATAGCTTCAAACACCGTATCTGGCAAAATAGATTGCGGTACTTCAACTTCAGTCACTTTTGCACCGAGGTGACAGTTAGCACAAACAATGCGACCTGTTGCTTCGCGGGGAGTAGCGGGTGCTGTTTGCTGGGCCCAGAAAGGGTAAGCAAATGCTGCTTGGGGAAGTGCGATGTCGCTGGTGAGGAAAAATCCTGCGGCTGCGATCGCAATTAAGGCTGTTTTCGCGATCGTCCTGGCACTGCGGCGAAATATCGCAGATAAATTAGTTTGTGGCATTAGAGTATTCAATCTCAAAGGTCAGACAATTTAGTCATTGGTCATTAGTCATTGGTCATTAGTTATTGGTCATTGGTCATTGGTCATTGGTCATTGATCATTAGTTATTGGTTATTGGTTATTGGTTATTTGTTATTGGTTATTGGTTATTTGTTATTGGAACTAACTACTAACTACTAACCACTAACGAGTAACGAGTAACGAGTAACGACTGGCTACTAACTACTGACTGCTGACTGCTGACTGCTGACTAATGACGAACAACTAAGACCACCAAGGTGCTTCGCCGGTGCGGAAATCTGTTTCTTTCCAAGTTGTAAAAGCGATCTTGTCATCTGCGACAGTGGCGTGGGCCAGGGCCAGAGACAAAGGCGCGGGGCCGCGTACCACTTTGCCCTCATTGTTGTATTGAGAACCGTGGCAAGGACAGATAAACTTGTTTTCGCTAACATTCCAAGGCACGACGCAACCCAAGTGAGTGCAAACTGCATTGATGCCGTAGTCGGCGAGAGATAAGTCTTCTTTCACCACAAGATAGGTGGGGTCGCCTTTGAGGCCTTGGGCTAAGGTACGATCGCCCGCAGGGTGCGAAGTCAAATATTCGCTAACGATGATGTCGTTACCCAAAGCATCTTTAGCTGTCACTCCGCCGCCAACTGCCCCACTCGACGGAGGAACAAAATATTGGACAACGGGATAGAGTGCGCCCAGTGCCACACCTGTGACTGTACCGAACGTCAGCAAATTCATAAATTGGCGACGCCCCATATCGGGAACATCGGGATTTCCAGCAGAAGATTGAGCCATGACCTGCCTTTACGGTTTTAAGTTACGTTTGTTTGTTAGCTGTTAGCGAACCTGTACGTGCAGACAACTGGGATAATTGCCGTTAATCTGCTAGCACAAATTTCAGGCCGCGAAAATTCCTTTTAAGAATGCGCCTTCCAGCCTTTATTAGAGTATTATTACATTTTTTGAACTTTGTCTTTTATTGTTTAATGGATTAACTCAGGAGCAACCATGACGGGCAAGGATTTACACCAGCTACTGCTAGAAAAATGGGGAAAGTCTTACGATATCAGATTGCGGCGAACGCGGGGCAAGATTTTTGTGCAAGTTATGTGGAAATATCTAGAACAGGTGTCTTTTCCGATGACGGAGGCTGATTATTTCGAGCATTTGGATGCGGTGGCCAATTACCTTAACGGCTGGGGCAGCACGGCACAGGTGAGAGAATTTATCGTAACTACTCGCGATCGCCCGCGCTTGGGTAAAGCTGTCAGCGTTCCCCTAGATTTGGGTGAAAGAGCCTCGGAGTGGTTGCTAGACGAGTTTTGAGTCCGTTGTCCGTTGTCAGTTGTCCGTTGATAGTTGTCCGTTGTCCGTTGCTCATCTCGTGGCGTGTAAAGTTTTATGTCTAACCGGGACTCAATTTTTCGGGTTCAAAGTCCCAAGCATCGTGATGCGAAGCTGTTAACAGAGATACAGGCGGTAAAAAATCAAGCTATCGCCCAACTAATTTCCGCAGTTTTTTTGATTCAAACTCTTGTATTGCAGGCTTTCCGGCGTACCATACCGTAGGATGGAAGTGCGACAACAACCTTTGGGGCTGCTTAATTTAGGGCGATCGGACTTCTAGCTTACCAAAATCATCGGAACCAATTTCTGTCAACAATTTCACATACAATGAGGTTCAGATATCTTGTGAAATTTAGGAGAATGTTGTAATGGGTGTTGCACTGGGAATGGTTGAAGTCTTAGGATTTCCCGCTGCAGTAGAAGTTGCGGACTCAATGGTGAAAGCAGCCAGTGTTACTTTAGTTCGCTATGAGAAAATAACCCGCGCCTACTGGACAATTATAGTGCGAGGAGATGTTTCTGAAGTGCAAGCAGCAGTGGCTGCTGGAATTGAATCAGTTAAAAAGGTCGATGGCGGAAAGTTGCTATCGTATCACATAATTGCTCGTCCCCACGAGAATCTCGATTACATTTTGCCGATCGGCTACACTCCTGAAGTCGAACAGTTCCGAATGTAGTCAAAGTTTTGACAAAACTTTGGTGTTGAATTTTAACTTTTAGTAATTATAGAGGCGCGGGCGATCGCATCTCTATATTTTTTTAATGGCGAGTCGATATATTTTTGTGCTGTGTTTATCTGCGGTATATTTTGCCGAAGCAGCAGGCAGAATAATTTGGAATTATTAACCGCAGATTAACGTAGTTCGACGCAGATTATACAATCACCCAGTAATCAAATCACTGGCAGTTATTGTGATCTGAACTCCCTTCAAAATTCCGATGATTTGGCCATTCTGACGAATCTCGGTATCTGAACCATTAATCACAGACTCAGAAATTATGTCTGCAAACGGAGCGCGAGAACGTACCAAAAGTTTATCTTCACCTTGCTTGAAGTCAGCAATAGTATCAATTCCCAAACCCCTCCAAAGCCTAAACTTGTCAGCCCCCCTGCCACCAACCAGATAGTCATCACCGCTCAAGCCAAATAATAAGTCGTCGCCCGCCCCCCCAATCAGCGTTTCGCTGCCGTCTCCACCCAGGAGAGTATCGTTATACCTAGACCCTATCGCTACTTCGATGCCGGAGAGCGAGTCTATGCCGCCCTGCCCGTCGGAAGCCCGACCTAACCCAGACCCGTCACCGACAGCCCCCAACTGGAGATAGACGCCAGTTCCTCCAAAACTGTAAGATACTGTGTCGATGCCATCCTCGCCATTGAGCAAGTCATTGCCAGCAAGACCCGACAAAGAGTCATTACCGCGCCCGCCCAAGAGCGTTTCATTGTCGCTCCCACCCACTAAGGTGTCGTCTCCCTTAGAACCGATAACGACTTCAATGCCCGAAAGCGAGTCTACAAAGTCTGATAATTGAGAACTAGAACGTAGCCCGCCGACAATGATATCAAAGCGCCCAGTAGCCCTGCCTAACCCAGAACCGTCGCCGACTTCGCCTAACTGAAGATTGATAGATCTTATGTGCTGATCGCTGTAAAATACTGTGTCGATGCCATCGCCGCCATTGAGCAAGTCATTGCCGCCACCACCCCACAAAGAGTCACTGCCATTCCCGCCATCAAGTGAGTCACTGCCATTCCCGCCATCAAGTGAGTCACTGCCATTCCCGCCATCAAGTGAGTCACTGCCATCCCTGCCATTAAGTGAGTCACTGCCATCCCCGCCATCAAGTGAGTCACTGCCATTGCCATCCCCGCCATCGAGATCATCACTGCCATCCCCGCCAGCCAGATAGTCATTGCCATCCCAGCCATTGAGATAGTCATTGCCAACCCCGCCAGCCAGATAGTCCTCACCAGCCCAGCCATTGAGATAGTCATCACCAACCCCGCCATTGAGATAGTCATCACCAACCCCGGCATCGAGATAGTCATTGCCATCCCCGGCATCGAGATAGTCATTGCCATCCCCGGCATCGAGATAGTCACTGCCATCCTCGCCATTAAGTGAGTCATTGCCAGTCCCACCATTAAGTGAGTCACTGCCAGTCGCGCCATAGAGCAAGTCATTGCCAGTCCCACCATAAAGGCAGTCACGACCAACTCCGCCATAGAGAGTGTCATCGCCCTTCAAGCCAGAGAGAGTGTCATTTCCTGCCAGGCCATAGATGATGTCATTAGCCGGGCGGGGAAAAAAGGGCAGCTGGACGGGGAATAAGTTGTCAGGGCCCGAAGTGCCAGTTATTGTTGCCATATAATTAATTTCCGATTGAGATTAAGAAACTGAAACCGTCAAAAAGGTCAAAATCTATACTGTGGATTTTTCCAGTGAACTTACTAAAAAATCCACCCACAAAACCAACAAGTCTCCTATCTTAGGCAGCCAGGAAACTCAAAAGATATAGCTAGACTTCAGTGAGCCAGGTTGACTCTCTTGCTGAAGTTTTACGTTCATGTTCAGTAATTTCACTGTGTTGGTATGTTATCTCTCGATCGAATACTCAGGATCGGCTCGTGTCAAATCTTCATGTAAACCTTAAAAACTACATTATTAAAATAACTTATGATTGCCAGCCCATCGCCTAAAAAATAGTGTGAATTAAGGCACAAAACCTTGACCCCAGACATCTAACACTAAACTTTGCTAATGTGAATTTTATATTTTATATTAAATACTTATCAAACAGATACTAAATCAGCAAAGATTATCAGATAAAACAATCAACTTACTCAAATAGCTGAGAACCTTAGCTTTATACAATGTTTATAAACTTACTTAAGTAAATAGGGAATTCGCCCTCAAAATAGCTGAAGCAATGTTTTTAAGATAAGTTGACAACAATCCCAATCTCGGCTAAAAATAGCAGACAAATTTAAAATTCCGATGTTCGGTAACTTTTACATTGTCTGCTATTCTTAATTCTCATCGTCCTAAAAGCTTCACCAAACCAACGCCGCCAAAATACAAGCTCAGCACCGCACCTCCTAAAAGACTTTGCGTTAAAGGGTCAGTAGAAGGCGTTAAAACCGCTCCCAAAACTGCGGCTCCTAAGACTACATACCGCCAGCCGGAGAGCATTTGGTTAGAAGAAACTATGCCCAAAACGCCGAGCAATACTTGGACGATCGGGATTTGAAAAGCTAAGCCTGTGCTGAACATTAACAACAGCACAAATTTAAAGTATTTGTCGATCGACCATAATTGCTCTACAACATCCGCCCCGTAGGTAACAAAGAAGTTCAACGCCGCCGGAATCAGAGCGATATAAGCAAATACTAACCCGCCCAAAAAGAGGAAACTAGAACCCAAAAACACGGGCCCGAGCAACCCACGTTCTTTGCGAGTCAAACCTGGTAGCACAAATAGCGCTATTTGGTAAAAAATAAACGGACTTGCAATTAGCAAACCGCAGTATCCGGCGACTTCGATCGAAACAAAGAAATACTCGCCCGGAGCTAGTTGCAAAAACTTGACTGGCCCGGCGGGTACTTCTAGCAATTGTACGATCGGCTTAACTGTCAAAAAGCAACCAACTACACCGATTGCTACGGCAATTAGCGAGTAGAAAAGTCGCTGCCGCAATTCTTCTAAATGGTCGAATAAAGACATTTCAACTTCGTCAGGAAGTTCGTCTAGAAATTCGTTTTCGAGGTTGCGGGAACCCATGAAACTGTCTGCGATTGATGCAATGCTATTTTCCGGGATAACTTTTTCGTCTTCTAAGTTATCGTCGGCGATTGGTGCAATGCTATTTTCCCGGATAACTTTTTCGTCTTCTAAGTTTTCGTCTTCTAAGTTGCTGACATCCGTGAAATCATCGGCGATTGGTGCAATGCTATTTTCCGGGCTAACTTCTTCACCTTCTAAGTTGCTGACACCTACAGAATCATCGGCGATTGGTGCAATGCTATTTTCCGGGCTAACTTCTTCACCTTCTAAGTTGCTGACACCTACAGAATCA